>NZ_JAYJLJ010000019.1:0-109814 GCF_051948815.1 Aeromonas sp. Lyrl_2 | reverse complement strand
GCGACGCAACAGTGTGTTGCTGCGGGAGTGGAATTCTACTCAACCGCCTTCTCGAGTCAAGCCTTATTTTCAAAGGCTTTTCGAGGTTATCGACTTGGCTTTCTGCGTTGCCGCCTGCCCTGTCGATGGAGGCGCATTATAGGGAACAGATTCTTTCTGGCAAGGCTAAATTGCATTTTTTTTTGATAAAACCGCACGACCGTTCAAACAACAAACAAAAAGAAGGAAATTCGAACTAAATCACACATTCTTGAGGCAGATAACAGCCAAGAACTCCCCAGCCCTTCAACTCATATATGCCATTTCGGATTGTTGACGTGCTAGCCAAAGCTCCTCCATCTCCAACAAGGTCTGATAGATTTTCTCCGCCTGCTCCGGTCGGCTGAACAGATAGCCCTGTCCATACAAGTGGATATCGGTCAGGGATCGCAGCACATCCAACTGCGCCTGTGTCTCAATCCCTTCACACACCAGACTCTTGCCCAGCATCGACCCCATCCGGCAAATATTGGCGACCAGTTCGGATGCCTCCATTGAAGTGTCAATTCCTTGTATAAAGGAGCGGTCGATCTTCACTTTGCTGACCGGTAACTTTTGCAGATAACTCAAAGAGGAATAACCAGTCCCAAAATCGTCTAATGCCAGCAGTACCCCCTGCTGATTGAGATCCTGCATCAGTTGCAGCGAGTTCTTCACTTCGCGCATGGTGGTATCTTCCGTGACCTCCAAGACCAGGCTACGGGCAGGAAGATGGTGCTCCATCAATGCCTTGGCCACCAATTTGAGCAAATTACGCTGGTACATGCCCGGCGAAATATTCACACACATTTGCAGATCAACCATACCAAGCTGGTGCCACTGATAGAGCTGCTCGCAAGCTGTGTTCAGCACCCAGCTCCCAACCCGTTCGGCAAGCTGGAACTCCTCGGCCACCATGATCACTTCGTTTGGCGGAATGAAGCCGAGTTCCGGATGCCGCCAGCGCAGCAGAGCCTCGACAGCTTCGCAGCGACCACTCTCTAGATTGACGATGGGTTGGTAATAGAGTTCTAGCGCATTGTGTTCCAGCGCCATGATCATGTCCGACGCCAGATGTTTGCGCCGCGCCGTCTCGTTGAGCAGGGAGTTATCGTAAATCACATAGGGGACATGGGTCTTGCGACTATGGAACAAGGCCTGTTCCGCACGACTCAACAGCTCCTGAGTCTTGTCGCTGTCCATCGGATAGAAGGCAATCCCGATCCCGACTTCAAGCCGGAAGGGATAGTTGTCATAGACGATATCTTGCTTCAGAGCATGCAGCAATCGCGCTACCAGCTCCCTGACCTGACGCAGATCGCTGCTGCCACGCTGAATAATGGCAAATTGATCTCCTCCCAGACGTCCGCTCCACTCGCCCTCTTCACAGAGCACTCTGATCCGGGTGGCAAACTCACAAAGCAGATAATCACCGGTGTCATAGCCAAACTTGCTGTTGATATCCCTGAAGTCGTTGATATCGACCAGCACCAGTCCAAACGGCACTTCCTGTGTGGCGTACAGCTCCATCCGCTCCAGCAAAGCAACCCGGTTGGACAACCCGGTCAGCGGATCCCGTCTGGCCACTCTGAAATGGCGACGCCCTTCATATATAAGCAGCATGCTGAGTAGCAGCACTGACATGACCAGACCGGAGACCATCAGCAACAAGGCATTGCGCAATTGGCCAAAATGGCGATCGTTCTCGGAATAGACGTTAATGTTCTTCTGCATCACAGAAGCGAGGGAGTAGGAGAGCGGCTCTTGCAGCGGGGCAAGGCGCATCATGATCTGCTGATAGTCAGATGCCCCGCTTTGCAACTTGGTGATGTCGGGCTCTATTTGGCGAATATTGGTTTCAA
This sequence comes from Aeromonas sp. Lyrl_2, assembly GCF_051948815.1. Lineage (NCBI taxonomy): Bacteria > Pseudomonadati > Pseudomonadota > Gammaproteobacteria > Aeromonadales > Aeromonadaceae > Aeromonas > Aeromonas sp. Lyrl_2. The sequence goes on along the minus strand of NZ_JAYJLJ010000019.1, from coordinate 107,934 downwards.
TCAGCTGCACTAGACGCAAGGTTTTCTGCTTGTCCTGCATGCTCTTGCGCAGCTGGCCGCTCAACAGGATGGGCGTTCTGCTCCAGAGAATGTCATAACGCAACATCAAGGTGTCATGATCAATCCCGCCATAGTGATAGACCTCTACCGCATTGAGGAAACGACCGAGCTCCAGCTGCAACTGCATCAGCGCCCAGGAGACATGATAGGTGTATTTCTCCATCGCTCTGGTCGCATTCTGGATCTGCATCAGGCAATAGAGGGTGCTCCCGGTAAACAACAGGATGGATACATACAGAATGACGAGCAGTGGCCACGCCCTGGTCTTTCCTTTCACCCCATGCTCCCGTGCTGTTTTTATCAATGCTGAATGTCTATCAAATCCAGCTGCCAGATCATCATGTCGGTATATTCGGATCGCTTCAATTCCGGATATTGATCAAGAGGCAGCATAAACCAGACCGGCCCCTTGTCACGTACCCGCATGACAACCCCATTGTCTTCCCATGCAAGAATGGGCTCGTATTTGGCAACCTTGTCCCATTCAATGCGGATCTGGAAACTGTTCAGTGCCGTCAACGTAATGGCCTTGCCATCCGCACCGACTGCAGCCAATACATCGGCCAGTTTTGGGCCTCTGTAGGTGTGCGGCTTATCCACCCACGGGTTGCCGGTCACTATCTCATGTTGCGGCAGAGCCTGTAGTTTTGCCAGATCAAACAACACCTTGCCATCAACTTCGTCTGCCGACCTGATGTTGCCACCCACTTTCAGGATCACCGGCCCAGTCAGCGCCTCAGCAGCCATCACCGGCATGATGACCAATGAACACAGTAGTGTCAGCCAACCAAACATTTTCATATCACCCCCAAATTTGCTGTCTCAACAGACTCAGTTTAGCCAGATATAAAAAAACGGCTCGCCTTGAGCGAGCCGTTTGTCAAACAGAGCAAGGGGGGATGATTACATCATGCCCATGCCACCCATGCCGCCCATGTCAGGCATGGCAGGGGTATCTTTCTTCGGCAGTTCGGTGACCATGCACTCGGTGGTTATCATCAGACCGGCGATGGAAGAGGCAAACTGCAGGGCGGAACGGGTTACCTTAGTCGGATCCAGGATACCCATGGCCAGCATGTCGCCATACTGTTCGCTGTAAGCGTTGTAACCGAAGTTGCCTTCGCCGTTCTTCACTGCGTTGGCAATGACGGAGGCTTCCTCACCGGCGTTGATGACGATTTGACGCAGCGGGGCTTCCATGGCGCGCAGGGCAACCTTGATACCGACGTTCTGGTCTTCGTTGTCACCGCGCAGACCAGCCAGTTTGGCTGCAACGCGAACCAGCGCGACACCACCACCGGCAACCACACCTTCTTCAACCGCGGCGCGGGTAGCGTGCAGGGCATCTTCCACGCGTGCTTTTTTCTCTTTCATCTCGACTTCGGTGGCTGCGCCAACCTTGATCACGGCAACACCGCCAGCCAGCTTGGCTACGCGCTCTTGCAGCTTCTCACGATCGTAGTCGGAAGAGGTTTCTTCGATCTGCTGACGGATCTGGGCAACACGACCTTCGATCACACCGGCATCACCCACGCCATCGATGATGGTGGTGTTCTCTTTGGTGATGACGATGCGCTTGGCACGACCCAGATCTTCCAGAGTCGCTTTTTCCAACTCCATGCCAACTTCTTCAGAGATGACGGTACCGCCAGTCAGTACGGCGATATCCTGCAGCATGGCCTTGCGACGGTCACCGAAGCCAGGCGCCTTGACGGCAGCCACTTTCACGATACCGCGCATGGTGTTAACCACCAGAGTCGCCAGGGCTTCGCCTTCTACGTCTTCAGCAACAATCAGCAGCGGCTTGCCAGCTTTGGCAACGCCTTCCAGCACCGGCAGCATTTCGCGGATGTTGGAGACTTTCTTGTCAACCAGCAGGATGAACGGGTCGTCCAGTTCAACGGAACCGGTCTCTTGCTTGTTGATGAAGTAGGGGGACAGGTAGCCGCGGTCGAACTGCATACCTTCAACAACTGCCAACTCATCTTCCAGACCCTGACCATCTTCAACGGTGATGACGCCATCGCGACCCACTTTGTCCATGGCTTCAGCAATCAGTTTGCCCACTTTCTCGTCGGAGTTGGCGGAGATGGTGCCCACCTGAGCAATGGCATTGCTGTCAGCGCACGGCTGGGACAGCGCCTGCAGCTCGGCAACGGCAGCCACAACGGCTTTGTCGATACCGCGCTTCAGATCCATCGGGTTCATACCGGCGGCAACGGCTTTCAGACCTTCGTTGACGATGGCCTGAGCCAGAACGGTTGCAGTAGTGGTACCGTCACCGGCGGCATCGTTCGCCTTGGAAGCCACTTCCTTGACCATCTGGGCGCCCATGTTCTGGAACTTGTCTTCCAGCTCGATTTCGCGCGCAACAGACACACCATCTTTAGTGATGGTCGGGGCGCCGAAGGACTTGTCCAGCACCACGTTGCGGCCTTTCGGGCCCAGAGTCACCTTGACGGCATCAGCCAGGATGTTTACGCCTTCCAGCATCTTGATGCGGGCTTCGTTACCAAACTTAACGTCTTTAGCTGCCATTTTTCTTCAATCCTTAAATCAATTCGGGGAAAAGGAGGATGGATTACTCTTCGACAATCGCCAGGATGTCGGTTTCGGAGAGGATCAGGACGTCCTGACCATCCAGCTTCTCGGTCTTGACACCGTAGCCTTCGTTGAAGATAACCTTGTCACCAACCTTCACGGCCAGCGCTTTGACTTCGCCATTATCCAGGATGCGACCAGTCCCCACGGCAAGCACTTCACCACGGGTGGACTTCTGGGCCGCAGTACCAGTCAAGACGATACCGCCGGCAGATTTGGCTTCAGCTTCGATGCGCTTGATGATGACGCGGTCGTGCAGTGGACGAATTTTCATCGATAACTCTCCCAAAATGAGTCTCATTGTTGCTTTGAGGAATGGCCGTTCCAGGCCAAATTAGATATGTCCCTGATGTGGGGCAGAGTTGCTAACCCTTCAAGGGCAAATACAAAAAAAATTTTTTCACGTACTATAAACATCTTCGATGGTTCAGCCATGTCCGCACTCTGGTGCAAGGTCGGTTCAAGCCGCCCGGTTTCCATGCCAGAACCTTCAAAGCCAGCTGTAGAGACGAGCCCTTGACCCGCACCAACCCCATGTTGACAGCCCCTATTCCGGTCGTACTGCGCCAGATGACGGGCCCCATGATCTTCGGCATCATCGCCATTCTGGCCTTCAATCTGGTCGATACCTTTTTTATCGGTATGCTGGGCACCGAAGCTCTGGCCGCCATCAGTTTTACCTTTCCTGTCACTTTTGTGGTTACCTCGCTGGCGATGGGATTGGGCGCCGGATTGTCTGCGGTGATCGGTCATACCCTGGGGCAGGGCAAACACGATGAGGCGGCCCATCTCGCCACCGACAGTCTGTTTCTGGCGGTGATCATGGTGGCCCTGCTCTCCGCGGGGGGGGCTCTCACCATCAAGCCTCTGTTTACTCTGCTGGGGGCCAGTGCCGAGCTTATCTCCCTCATCCATGACTACATGCTGATCTGGTATCTCACCGTCCCCATGCTGGTGCTGCCCATGGTGGGCAATGCCGCCATCCGGGCGACCGGCGATACCAAAACCCCCAGTCTGGTGATGGCAGTAGCCGGGCTGGTCAACGGGGTACTGGATCCTCTGTTGATCTTCGGTATCGGCCCCTTTCCCGAATGGGGGATCCGCGGGGCCGCCATCGCGACTTCTATCTCCTGGTTGATGGCGATGCTTGTCAGCCTCTATATCCTGCGTCATCGGGAGGGCTTGCTGCTGTGGCGCCTCTCGCCGCGGGCTCGGTTGCTATCCCACTGGCGGGCGTTACTCCATGTCGCCGTCCCCGCCTCTTTTACCAATATGCTCAACCCCCTGGCCAATGCGGTGCTGATGATGATTTTCGCCGGTCTGGGTACCGAGGTGGTGGCCGCTTACGGCGCCGCGTCGCGGGTCGAGGCACTGCTGCTGATTGTGATGATGGCCCTCGCCTCCGTACTGGCCCCTTTCATCTCGCAAAACTGCGGTGCCGGTAATCCGGCCCGGGCCAAAGCCGCACTGCAGAGCTGCATGAGGTTTGCGTTGCTGTTCCAGCTCGCCATCTATGGCCTGACCTGGCTACTGGCGCCACTCATCGCCAATCTGTTCAGCGATCATCCGCAGGTCATTCGCCTCATCATTCTCTATCTGCATCTGGTGCCGATCGGTTACGGCTTTCAGGGCATGGTGATGCTGCTGGCCTCGGCGCTAAATGGCGTGCGAGCATCCAGTATCTCGTTTTTGTTCAACGGATTGCGGCTGTTTGGTTTTCTGTTGCCAGGAGCCTGGCTGGGGGCAAAGCTGGGGGGAGAACAGGGGATATATCTGGGGATCTTGCTGGCCAATCTGGCGGCGGGCACCCTCGCATGGTGGTATGCCCGACACCGCTTCGAGGCCTTGTGCCATCAGGGCAAACCCTGATTCAGTCACTCTCCTCGGGTTTTCGTCTCGTCGATTACTCTTTGCGCTCAAATTCGCCTTCGATGGTGGTGCCGCCCTGCTTGGCGTTTCCCAGATGATCATCGGACGGTGCGTTGCCAAACGGCGATTGAGTAGGCTGGAAACCACCCATCTGCATCCGGAACTGGCTGCTGCCGATCAGCTTGTCAGCCAGTTTGTTGCGCAGCCAAGGTTGCAGCAACAGCACACCGAAAATGTCGGTCACGAAACCCGGGATAATCAGCAGCAAGCCAGCCAATGCCAGCATCATGCCCCCCATCACCTCGCGGCCTGGCATCTCGCCCATCTGCATCTTTTGCTGGGCGCTGAACAGGGTTTTGATCCCTTCACTGCGCACCAGCGAGGAACCCAATACTGCGGTCAGTATGAGCAAGCCGACAGTCGGCAGCGCCCCGATTACCGAGCCGACCTCGATCATCACGGTGAGTTCCAGTACAACCAGACCCACCAACAACAAAAACAACTTGCCCATATCCACTCCAGCACCGGTAAATTGAGAAAAAGTGGCACCCATGTAACGATGGCCAGAGGCGATTTTGCCACCCCATCATCACCACTTTCTGCCCTGAATAAATGGGGGCGGCCCCCCTCTTTTCAAGTTGGTCAACTGACTCCTACGTCATCAGCAATCTAAAAAACCAGCAAAAAGTCACAAAAAATTATAAAAATCATCATGATAAAAACTTCATAACATATGTGTACTTTCCTCAAAGTAATTTGAAAATATCGCAAATTTAGTGATCCACCTCTAATAACCGATACCTCAATTGGAGTAGTATATTGATTAGTTTTTCGGGAGGTCATTCTCCCAACCGCCCCACTCGATGTGTGGTGCTTCAGGATGAGCTGTGCGCAAGGAACTCGCGACCACTCGGTGAGGATTTTTCCATTTATCTGATTTCTGAGGCATTACAATGAGCGACATCAAGAACGTCCGCATTGAAGAAGACCTGCTGGGCACCAAAGAAGTTTCCAATGATCTCTACTACGGTGTGCATACCCTGCGCGCTGTCGAGAACTTCAAGATCAGCTCTCAGAAGATTTCTGACGTTCCGGAATTCGTCCGCGGTATGGTGCTGACCAAGAAGGCCGCTGCGCTGGCAAACGGTGAATTGGGTACCATCCGTCCTGAAATTGCTGACAAGATCGTAGAAGCCTGCGACCTGATGCTGAACACCGGCAAATGCTTCGACCAGTTCCCGGTCGACGTTTACCAGGGTGGTGCCGGCACCTCCGTCAACATGAACACCAACGAAGTACTGGCCAACATCGCCCTGGAAATCATGGGTCTGGAGAAAGGCCGTTACGACGTCATCAACCCGAACGACCACGTCAACAAGTGCCAGTCCACCAACGATGCCTACCCCACCGGCTTCCGCGTTGCTGTGGTCAACAGCACTGATGTGACTCTGCACGCGCTGGAGCACCTGATCGCGGCATTCGATGCCAAAGCGAAAGAGTTCAAAAACATCCTGAAGATGGGTCGTACCCAGCTGCAAGATGCGGTTCCGATGACCCTGGGTCAGGAGTTCCACGCATTCGCCGTGACACTGCGTGAAGAGATCAAGTCCATCAAGCGTTGCCAGGAGCTGCTGCTGGAAGTGAACCTGGGCGCTACCGCCATCGGTACCGGTCTGAACACTCCGCCCGAGTACTCTGCACTGGCCATCAAGCGTCTGGCCGAGATCACCGGTCGTGCCTATGTGCCGGCAGAAGATCTGATTGAAGCGACCTCCGACTGTGGCGCCTACGTCATGCTGCACGGCGCCATCAAGCGTCTGGCCATGAAGCTGTCCAAGATCTGTAACGACCTGCGTCTGCTCTCCTCCGGCCCGCGCACTGCACTGAAAGAGATCAACCTGCCGGAAATGCAGGCGGGTTCCTCCATTATGCCGGCCAAGGTCAACCCGGTTATCCCGGAAGTGGTCAACCAATCCTGCTTCAAGGTATTCGGTAACGACATCACCATCACCTTCGCCGCCGAAGCCGGTCAGCTGCAGCTGAACGTCATGGAGCCAGTGATTGGTCAGGCGATGTTCGAATCCCTGAGCCTGATGGAAAAAGCCTGCATTTCCCTGCGCGAGAAGTGCGTGGAAGGTATCACCGCCAACCCGGAAATCTGCATGAATCACGTGCTGAACTCCATCGGTATCGTGACCTACCTGAACCCCTTCATCGGCCACCACGAAGGGGATATCGTCGGCAAGATCTGTGCCCAGACCGGCAAGAACGTCCGCGAAGTCGTTCTTGAGCGCGGCCTGCTGAGCGCCGAGCAGCTGGACGAAATTCTCTCCATCGAGAACCTGATGAACCCGCAATACAAAGCCAAGCGTTTCACCCGCGAAGCTGCCGTATAAGCGAGTATGGGCCGGGATCTTCCCGGCCCATAAAGTCAGTTCCCGATTGGTCTTTATCCCCAGCCCGATCGGGAATTGGCTTTTTGCCAAATAAAAACCAAAAACTAAAAAATGGAGTTATCGCTATGATTGGAATCGAGTTACTTGTCGTGCTCGCCGCTATCTATCTGGGGGCCCGGATAGGCAGCATCGGCATCGGCTTTGCCGGTGGTCTGGGGGTACTGGTATTGACGTGGGGTCTGGGCATGCCCATCCCGAGCGATCAACTGGTCAGCTACATCCCTTGGGATGTGATCATGATCATCGCGTCCGTCATCTGCGCCATCGCCTGTATGCAACTGGCTGGCGGGATGGACTATCTGGTCTTCCTGGCAGAAAAAGCGCTGCGCAAGAACCCCAAATACATTACCTTCGCCGCCCCGGTGGTCACCTACCTGATGACCATGCTGGCCGGTACCGGTCATACCGCCTTCTCCACCCTGCCGGTGATCGCTGAAGTGGCCAAAGAGCAAGGGATCCGCCCATCACGTCCGCTCTCCATCGCGGTTGTCGCCTCCCAGATCGCCATCACAGCTTCCCCGATCTCTGCCGCTGTGGTTGCCTTCTCCGGCATGCTCGAGCCGTTTGGTGTTGACTACCTGACCCTGCTGGCCATCTGCATCCCCTCTACCTTCCTGGCCTGTATCCTGGGCGCCTTCATTGCCAACATGATGGGCAAACCGCTGGACCAGGACGAAGTCTATCTGGAGCGTAAAGCCAAGGGCCTGATCAAACTGCGTGGTACTACCAAGCTCGAGATCAAACCGTACGCCAAACTGTCTGTCTGGATCTTCATCGCCGCCATCGTTGCTGTCATGGCTTATGCCACTGCCATCTCCGGTAAAGTGGGCCTGATCACCAACCCGCCGATCCCCCGTGACGGCGCCATCATGGGCATCATGCTGGCCGCGGCCACCATCATGACCCTGGTGTGCAAACTGGACGCCACCCAAGTGACCAACATGCCGACCTTCAAGTCCGGTATGTCCGCCTGTATCTGCGTACTGGGTGTGGCCTGGCTGGGTAACGTCTTCGTGAAAGGCAACATGGACACCATCCAGCTGATCGCTGGCGACCTGCTGAACCAGTACTCCTGGCTGCTGGCCGTGGTGCTGTTCTTCGCTGCCATGCTGCTCTATTCACAAGGCGCCACCACCAAAGCCCTGATGCCTGCCGCACTGGCACTGGGTGTCAGCCCGCTGACTGCGATTGCCTCCTTCGCAGCCGTGAGCGCCCTGTTCGTACTGCCGACCTACCCGACTCTGCTGGCCGCGGTAGAGATGGACGACACCGGCTCCACCCGTATCGGTAAGGCGGTCTTCAACCATCCCTTCTTCGTACCGGGCACCGCCACCATCGCCATCGCCGTGGCACTGGGCTTCTTCTTCGGCGGCATCCTGCTGTAATTCATCGCCTGCCGATCGCCAAATAAAAAATCCCCGCCAGTTGGCGGGGATTTTTTTATCTCTTTACTCTGTACTTGGCTTGGCTGTCTGGCAGCGAGAGACCTGACGTATTATCCGGATGGCTCAACCACGGCGACAGCAGACACCACAACAGCGTGCCAGCGGCGCTATAACCACCACTGCCAGATTGCCGGAGTAGTAGGCCACCATGGTACTCACCACCACGCCAGAAGACGGGATCCTTCAGATCAGACCGGATCCAGGGTATCCAGCGGCCAGCGCGGCACGGCTTTGACCACCAGAGGTTCGAACACGCCCGCTTTCAGGCGCTGCATACCGGCGTAAGCGATCATGGCGCCGTTATCGGTGCAATATTCAGTGCGCGGATAGAACACCTCGCCCTTGAGGCTCTCCATCAGCTCGGCCAGCTGGGCACGCAGATGACGGTTGGCACTGACGCCACCGGCGACCACCAGACGCGTGAGACCGGTCTCCTTCAAGGCACGACGGCACTTGATGGCCAGGGTATCAACCACCGCATCTTCAAACGCCCGAGCGATATCGGCACGGGTCTGTTCATCATCACCATTGGCGGCGATGGTGTTGGCTGTGAAGGTCTTGAGGCCGGAGAAGCTCATGTCGAGCCCGGGACGGTCAGTCATGGGACGGGGGAAGTGGAAGCGCCCCTTAGTGCCCTTCTCGGCCAGACGGGAGAGCAGCGGACCACCCGGATAGTCCAGCCCCATCAGCTTGGCGGTCTTGTCGAACGCTTCGCCAGCGGCATCGTCGATGGATTCGCCCAACAGCTGATAGCTGCCGATGCCGTCAACCCGCACCAGCATGGAGTGACCACCGGAGACCAGCAGCGCCACGAAGGGGAACTCGGGGGCCTTTTCTTCCAGCATGGGAGCCAGCAGGTGGCCTTCCATATGGTGGACGGCGATAGCAGGCTTGTTCCATGCCATCGCCAGCGAACGGCCAATGGTCGCCCCCACCAGAATGGCGCCAACCAGACCCGGACCCGCGGTATACGCGATGCCGTCGATGTCATCTTTGCCCAGTCCCGCCTCTTGCAATGCGGCCTGGATCAACGGGATCGTCTTGCGAACATGATCCCGGCTGGCGAGTTCGGGGACAACGCCACCGTAGTCCGCATGCAGCTTGACCTGGCTGTATAACTGATGGGAAAGGATCCCTTTTTGATCGTCGAAGATCGCGATCCCGGTTTCGTCACAGGATGTCTCTATGCCCAATACACGCATTGCTAAAAAATTTCACTGCTAAAATGAGACGGCTATGGTAACCTTCGCGGGTTTTTTAAACCAGAGCGATCTCTGCGGGTTTACTTTCATTCCCTGTCCAGAGTATAATTTCGCACCATTTTAAGACATGCTGATCGATTGAAGGTCAGCTAACAATTTATCACTGAGGTGAAAGGCACATGCCAGTAATCAAAGTCCGTGAAAATGAGCCGTTTGACGTTGCTCTGCGTCGTTTCAAGCGTTCTTGCGAAAAAGCCGGTATCCTGTCCGAAGTTCGTAGCCGTGAGTTCTACGAGAAGCCGACTACCATTCGTAAGCGCGCCAAAGCGTCTGCTGTCAAGCGTCACGCCAAGAAGCTGTCTCGCGAAAACGCACGTCGTATCCGCCTGTACTAATCGGGAGATATTGCCGTGTCTCTGAAGGATCAACTCAAGGATCAGCAAAAGCTCGCCATGCTTGCCAAAGATAAGGCACGTCTGGGAGCGATCCGCTTGTTGATGGCAGAAATCAAGCAACGTGAAGTCGATACCCGTATCGAGCTGAATGATGAGGATATCCTCGCTGTCGTGACCAAAATGGTCAAACAGCGCCGCGATTCCATCAGCCAATTTGAAGCTGCCGGTCGCCAGGATCTCGCCGACAAAGAGTCCGCCGAGATCGTTGTGTTGCAGGAATTCCTGCCGCAACAGCTGACCGCAGATGAAATTGCTGCCCTGATCGAGCAAGCCATCACTGAAAGTGGTGCTGCCGTCATGGCTGATATGGGCAAGGTCATGGCTGTCTTGAAGCCGAAAATTCAGGGGCGTGCCGATGTCGGCGCCGTCAGTGCTCAGGTGAAAACCCGCTTGGCGTAACAGGCAACTCTCTTGTTTGGTCGAAGAAGCCGTGCTTCCCTTGGAATGCGCGGCTTTTTTATTTTCTCCGCAATGAAACAGGACGGTTATGGCAGGCAGGATCCCCCAATCCTTTATCGACGATCTGCTCGTACGCACAGACATAGTCGAGCTGATCGACTCGCGAGTGCGGCTGAAAAAAGCCGGTAAGAACTACCAGGCTTGCTGCCCTTTTCATAACGAAAAAAGCCCCTCTTTTACCGTCAGCCAGGAGAAGCAGTTCTACCACTGTTTCGGTTGTGGCGCCCACGGCAATGCCATCGGCTTTATCATGGAGTACGACGGTCTCGAATTTCCCGATGCCATCGAAGAACTCGCCAGCATGCAAGGCATGCAGGTACCTCGCGAGCAGAGCATCGGCGGCTCGGCCAATAGCCAACCCGCAGTCAGCAAGGATCTGTTCGAGCTGATGAACCAGATCGCCCGCTTCTACGAGAGCAATCTCAAGAGCGCTCCCCATGCGGTGGAGTACCTCAAAGGCCGCGGCCTGACCGGTGAAGTGGTCAAACGATTCAACATTGGCTATGCACCCAGCGATTGGGATCAGGTGCGCCGACGCTTTGGTACCAGCCGGGATCACGAGCAGTTGCTTATCTCGGGCGGCATGCTGATCACCCGTGACAATGGCCCGGGGAGTTATGATCGTTTCCGCGATCGCATCATGTTCCCGATCCGTGACAAGCGTGGCCGGGTCATCGGTTTCGGTGGCCGGGTGCTGGGTGATGGCACCCCCAAATACCTGAACTCGCCGGAAACCCCCATCTTCCATAAAGGGCGGGAGCTGTTCGGTCTCTACGAGGTGAAGCAGGCACACAAGGATCCACGCCGGATCCTGGTGGTGGAAGGCTACATGGATGTAGTGGCACTCGGTCAGTACGACATCGACTATGCGGTGGCGGCGCTGGGTACTGCAACGACCAGCGACCATATCCACACCCTGTTTCGCACCACCGCCGAGGTAGTCTGCTGCTACGACGGTGACAACGCCGGTCGTGAAGCCGCCTGGCGCGCGCTGGATAATGCCCTCCCTCATCTGCAGGATGGCCGCGAGCTGAAGTTCGTGTTCCTGCCCGATGGCGAGGATCCCGACTCTCTGGTACGCCAGATCGGCAAGGAGGGCTTCGAAGCTCTGCTCGATGAAGCCCAGCCGTTCGCCGACTTCATGTTCCAGCGCCTAAGGCGGGACGCAATACTACTAGGTGAAGCAGGCAAGCATGAGATAGCTCATGAGGCTGCTGAACTCATCCGCCGCGTACCGGAAGGGTTTACCCGCGAAGGGTTGATCACCCGCCTCTCCAGCATGATGCGCTGGGGCGAGAACAAGCAGCGCATCGCCGAGCTCTTTGCCCGCAACACTCAGCCCAAGGCCGAGGTCAACAAACCAAAAGCGATCAAGTTGACTCCACTGCGGCGGGCGCTGGCGCTGATGGTGCAATATCCGGCGGTAGCTGCCAAACTGCCCTCCATGCCGGAATTGGCCGGACTGCGCGTACAGGGCATCAAGTTCCTGCTGCAACTGCACCAGCAGATCCTGGCACAGCCCGGTATTACCACAGGTATCCTGCTGGAACATTGGCGCGGTACCAAGGAGGGAGAGATCCTCGCACAACTGGCAATGTATTACCCGTTTGAAGAGATCAATCCGGATCAAGCTCCGGACATTCAGAGGGAACTGGAAGACACTTTCTTTGGCTTTACCAGTCAGGTTTTGAATCAGCGTATAGAAGAGTTACAAAACAAGGAAAGACCAAGCCAAGCGGAGATGCAGGAGTTAATGATGCTACTCAGGGAGATGAAGACTGAGAAAAGAAATGAGTGTGGGGCTTGATATTTGAGTGAATAGTCCCAATATGAATAACGTTGCCCGAATCGACGGGATGAAAAGCAAAATTTTTATAACCGCCTAGCCCCGACAATACTGCGGGCAGGGGTTTCTCATGACCGACGCCGCAACCAGACATAGCATGTCTGGCGGTTTTCTATTAGAATTGGCTATTTGCGCAGCAGCGCACTGTACGCGCAACCTAGCAACACCAACCGGATGAGTTCTATGGAGCAAACCCCGCAGTCTCAGCTTAAACTCCTCGTTGCCAAAGGTAAAGAACAGGGCTACCTGACCTATGCCGAGGTGAACGATCACCTCCCGCAAGACATTGTCGATTCAGACCAGATCGAAGACATCATTCAGATGATCAACGATATGGGCATTCAAGTGGTTGAAAACGCTCCGGATGCCGATGATCTTATCATGGCTGAAGGTGGTACCGCCGATGAGGACGCTGCCGAAGCAGCGGCCCAGGCTCTGGCATCTGTTGAATCTGAGATTGGTCGCACGACCGATCCCGTCCGCATGTACATGCGGGAAATGGGTACCGTCGAACTGCTGACCCGTGAAGGCGAAATCGACATCGCCAAGCGGATCGAAGACGGTATCAACCAGGTACAAAGCTCCGTAGCCGAGTACCCTGAAGCAATTACTTACCTGCTCGAACAGTACGACAAGTACGAAGCCGAGCAGCTGCGTCTCTCTGACATTATCTCTGGCTTTATTGACCCGAACGAAACTGAAGATATGGCGCCTACCGCCACGCATATCGGTTCCGAGCTCGGCGAAGACGATCTGGCCGACGAAGATGAAGAAGACGAAGAAGACGAAGACGAAGATGGCGACAGCTCTGACGACGACGGTGACGGTGGTCCGGATCCGGAAGTCGCTCGCGAGAAGTTTGGCGAACTGCGTGCCCAGTATGAAGTGACCCGCCTCTCCATTCAGAAGAATGGTCGCGCACACGAAGATACCCAGGCCGCCATCGCCCAGCTGGCCGATGTATTCCGCCAATTCCGCCTGATGCCCAAGCAGTTCGATCGCCTGGTCAACAACATGCGTGAAATGATGGAGCGCGTCCGCGTGCAGGAACGCATCATCATGAAGCTCTGCGTTGAGCAGGCCAAGATGCCGAAGAAAACCTTCGTCGCGGCCTTCACCAACAACGAGTGTGAAACTGCCTGGTTCGAATACCAGAAGCAGGCTGGCAAAGCCTGGTCTCCCCGTCTGGTTGAAATGGACGAAGATATTCAGCGCGCCATCGGCAAGCTGCAGCAGATTGAAGAAGAGACCGGCCTGTCGATTGCCCAGATCAAGGATATCAACCGTCGCATGAGCATCGGTGAGGCCAAGGCCCGCCGCGCGAAGAAAGAGATGGTTGAAGCCAACTTGCGTCTGGTTATCTCTATCGCCAAGAAGTACACCAACCGCGGTCTGCAGTTCCTGGATCTGATCCAGGAGGGCAACATCGGTCTGATGAAGGCGGTAGACAAGTTTGAATACCGTCGTGGCTACAAGTTCTCGACCTATGCAACCTGGTGGATCCGTCAGGCCATTACCCGCTCCATCGCGGATCAGGCCCGTACCATCCGTATCCCGGTACACATGATCGAGACCATCAACAAGCTCAACCGTATCTCCCGTCAGATGCTGCAGGAGATGGGTCGCGAACCGAACCCGGAAGAGCTGGCCATGCGCATGGGCATGCCGGAAGACAAGATCCGCAAGGTACTGAAAATCGCCAAAGAGCCTATCTCCATGGAGACGCCCATCGGTGATGATGAAGATTCCCACTTGGGCGACTTTATCGAAGATACCACCCTGGCTCTGCCAGCGGATGCGGCGACCAGCGAAAGCCTGCGCAACGCCACCCGCGAAGTGCTGGCTGGCCTGACCGCCCGCGAAGCCAAGGTACTGCGGATGCGTTTCGGTATCGACATGAACACTGACCACACCCTCGAGGAAGTGGGCAAGCAGTTCGACGTTACCCGTGAGCGTATTCGTCAGATCGAAGCCAAGGCACTGCGCAAACTGCGCCACCCGAGCCGCTCGGAAGTGCTGCGCAGCTTCCTGGACGAATAGTCCTGACCCTGTGTCAAACTACTCTGCCAAAGCCCCGCCATGCGGGGCTTTGTTTTGTCTGGCATTTACCCTTGCAACCCTCTTTGCGCCCTCAATCAAGCTGGACAATTAGTCGCCAAGTGGTTGATATGCCTATAGACTGCCCTTTCCTCTTCCCCTATAATCCACGCCGCTAAACGCACAATTTGGCCCCTTAGCTCAGTTGGTCAGAGCAGTCGACTCATAATCGATTGGTCGTGGGTTCAAGTCCCCCAGGGGCCACCAAATTGAAAAAGGCCGCTCATGATGAGCGGCCTTTTTGCATCTGCGGATCGAGCAATGTCCAGTGATAAGCTCGATGAGGTCATAGAAAAGACCCGCCATGGGCGGGTCTGGGCAGGGTCCGGATCAGGCGCCTCACTCAGAGACAAGGAGCCTAATGCTGAGCCTCAGGTTTGCTCGTTGCTGCCGCTCTGGATGGATGAGCGACGCCCGGCGGGTAGCATCCGAGTAACCAGATTGCTGCGCTGACGCCAGGAGGTGAAGACGATGGCCAGCAGGTGCAGACCGATCAGCCCCTGTAGCGCCACTACGCACCACTCATGCCACTCGTCAGCCCCCAGTTCAAATCCCGTCTCGGTATTTTGAAACCAGCCGCTGCCAGCGGTGGCCAGCACAACCAGCCAGAGCGCCCACACGGCCAGCTTGCCGCTACCGTGATGACCCGGTGCCGGAGGCTGCCGCTCACGCATCTCGCGCGCTTGCTGGCGAAAATCCTCACCGCTGGGGATGAGGGCACCAAGGCGAGCGTAGCCACGGGCGAAAGTGAGCCCCCAGAGCAGACGCAAGGAGACCAGCCCAATGGCACCGTAACCCAGCCACTCGTGCCACTCCTCGCCCGCTTCGTTAACCCAGAGGTTGCCGATGCAGACCGCCGCCAAGCCCAAATGGGTCAGGCGAACCAGCGGATCCCAGCGAAAGGACTCACCCTTTTTGCTTGGCATATTTGTGGTACTCCTTCTTCAGGTCGTTGACCTTGGCCAGATGTTCGCGCGCCTTGGCCTCATCACCCGCCTTGAGTGCGGCCAGGCTGGCGTCCAGCTCGGTCTGTACCTCATTCATCCCTTCAAGAAATTTCTCTTTCTTGGCGGCCGGCATGTTCTTCTGCTTGGCCACGTCCAGCTGGGCCTTCATCTCGTTGATGTGCTTCTCCATGGTGGCTGCATCATCAGCCTTGACGGCCTGCTTGTAGTTGAAGCCAATCTTCTTCATCGGCTGTTCCAGATCACCCGCCACGGCAGGCAGGGTCATCAGGCCAAACATCAGGGGCAGCAGCAGGGGGCGGACGGTTTTCAACATGGGATTTCCTTATATAACGACATGCTCGAATTGTTAGGGGTACTTATGAATCCAAACAAGAATTCATCACCAGCATGATGCCATGACTCATGGTGAAACGTTTGTGAAAAATGCTGTTTTTTGTGGCAAATAGTGACAGATATGCCGCGCTTGTTTGCGCTTGGTAACTGATTGAACGCAGGTGACACGCAGCATGAGGATGGTTGAAAGCGGTAAGCAGGGACAAAAAACCCCGCCGTAGCGGGGTCTGAATCAGCTGGCCATTTGCTGGCGTCAGTTACTCCTGTTCGCGAGCAATGGCGCGCCAGCCGATATCCTTGCGGTAGAAGACGCCATCCCACTTGATGCGGCCAGCGAGCTGATAGGCACGCTGCTGGGCTTCTGCCACAGTATGGCCGAGGGCGGTGGCGCACAACACGCGGCCGCCAGCGGTCAGGCTGGTATCGCCCTCCAGGCGGGTACCGGCATGGAACACCTTCTCACCCGCCACTTCATCCACCGGCAAGCCGCTGATGGGGTGGTTGGTGCTGTAATCGCCAGGATAGCCACCCGCCGCCAACACCACGCCGATAGCGGCGCGGGGATCATAGATGGCCTCTTTCTGATCCAGCTTGCCTGCGCAAGCGGCCAGGCAGAGCTCCACCAGATCGGACTGCATCCGCAGCATGATGGGCTGGGTCTCGGGATCGCCGAAACGGCAGTTGAACTCGATCACCTTGGGGTTGCCTGCGCCGTCGATCATCAGACCGGCATAGAGGAAACCGGTGTAGACATTGCCTTCGGCCGCCATACCACGCACGGTCGGCATGATCACCTGCTCCATCACGCGTCGATGTACCTCGGCGGTCACCACAGGCGCCGGGGAGTAAGCCCCCATACCTCCGGTGTTGAGGCCGGTATCACCGTCGCCAACCCGCTTGTGATCCTGACTGGTGGCCATCGGCAGCACGTGCTCGCCATCGACCATGACGATGAAGCTTGCCTCTTCACCCTCCAGAAACTCCTCAATCACCACCCGGGAGCCCGCTTCGCCAAAGGCATTGCCGGAGAGCATGTCACGCACCGCGTCTTCCGCCTCCTGCAAGGTCATGGCGACAATCACCCCCTTGCCCGCCGCCAGACCATCGGCCTTGATGACGATGGGGGCGCCCTTCTCGCGCAGGTAGGCGAGTGCAGGCTCCACTTCGGTGAAGTTCTGGTATTCGGCAGTCGGGATGGCGTGACGGGCCAGGAAATCCTTGGTGAAAGCCTTGGAGCCTTCCAGCTGGGCAGCGGCAGCGGTCGGGCCAAAGATCGGCTGACCGGCGGCGCGGAAGGCATCCACCACCCCTTTCACCAGCGGCGCTTCCGGCCCGACGATGGTGAGGCCGATCTGCTTCTCTTTGGCAAAGGCCAGCAGCCCGTCGATATCGGTCGCCTCGATGGCGACGTTCTCGACCCCCGGCTCAAGCTGGGTGCCTGCGTTGCCCGGAGCCACAAAAACGTGACGTACCAGTGGGGAGTGTTTGGCCTTCCAGGCCAGGGCGTGTTCGCGGCCACCGTTGCCAATGATCAGTACTTTCATCGTATCGCTCGCTTCTATTTGTGGTCACTGGACGGCCACCCGGGCCGTCAGTCAGCGGAAATAGTCAGTTGAAAAGAGACAACAAAAGGGCCGCCATCGGCAGCCCCTGACCCATCAATGACGGAAATGGCGCATGTTGGTGAAGACCATGCACATACCGTGTTCGTCGGCGGCATCGATCACCTCCTGATCGCGCATCGAGCCACCCGGCTGGATCACGCAGGAGATACCGGCCTGAGCGGCAGCATCGATACCGTCGCGGAACGGGAAGAAGGCATCGGAGGCCATCACGGAGCCCGCCACAGTCAACCCTTCGTCCGCCGCCTTGATACCGGCGATTTTGGCCGAATAAACACGGCTCATCTGACCGGCACCGACGCCGATGGTTTGGCCATCTTTGGCGTAGACGATGGCATTGGATTTGACGAACTTGGCCACTTTCCAGCAAAACAGCAGATCCTGCAGCTCGGCCTCGGTCGGCTGGCGCTTGCTGACTACGGTCAGGTCACCCAGAGTCACCATGCCGAGGTCCCGCTCCTGCACCAGCAAGCCGCCGTTGACGCGCTTGAGGTCAAACCCTTGCGCCGGGGCAGTCCACTGCCCGCATTCGAGCAGACGCACGTTCTGCTTGGCGGCGACCGCATCGCGGGCCTCCTGGCTGACGGTCGGGGCGATGATCACTTCGACAAACTGGCGGGCCACGATGGCTGCCGCAGTGGCGCCATCCAGCTCGCGGTTCAAGGCGATGATGCCGCCGAAGGCAGAGGTGGGGTCGGTCTGGTAAGCGCGATCGTAGGCACTCAGCAGGTCGTTACCGATGGCCACGCCGCAGGGGTTGGCATGCTTAACGATGACGCAGGCCGGCTCGTCGAACTCCTTCACACACTCCAGCGCCGCATCGGTATCAGCGATGTTGTTGTAGGAGAGCGCCTTGCCCTGCAGCTGGACAGCACTGGAGACGGAACCCGGAGCGGCATGCTCTTCGGCGTAGAAGGCGGCTGCCTGATGGCTGTTCTCGCCGTAACGCATGTCCTGCTTCTTGATGAACTGGCTGTTGAAGGTGCGCGGGAAGCGGGACTCCTCGTCACCCTCCTTGTTGTCACCGTAGGAAGGAACCATGGTGCCGAAGTAGTTGGCGATCATGCCGTCGTAGGCGGCAGTGTGCTCGAATGCGGCGATGGCCAGATCGAAACGGGTCGCCAGTTTCAGGCTGTTGCCGTTGGCATCCATTTCGCGAATAACCCGATCATAGTCGGCAGCTTTGACGACGATAGCGACATCTTTATGGTTTTTGGCGGCAGAACGCACCATGGTCGGGCCGCCGATGTCGATGTTCTCGACCGCATCCGCCAGGGTGCAGCCCGCTTTGGCCACGGTAGCAGCAAACGGGTAGAGGTTGACGACAACCATGTCGATGGGGGAGATAGCGTGCTGGGCCATGATGGCGTCATCCTGATCCCGACGGCCGAGGATGCCGCCATGAACCTTGGGATGCAGGGTCTTGACCCGGCCATCCATCATTTCAGGGAAACCCGTGTAGTCGGAGACCTCGGTCACCGGCAGACCCGCCTCGCCAAGCAGCTTGGCGGTACCGCCCGTGGAGAGCAGGGCAACACCACGCTCGTTGAGTGCCTTGGCAAATTCCAGAATGCCAGTTTTGTCAGACACACTCAGCAGTGCACGGCGAATGGGTCGAGCTTGTTCCATCACACTATCGTCCTCAACATAACGGGGACCGTTCCATGGGAGGCGAGGCTCAACACAGAGAGTCCCCAAATAAATGGAAGTGGGGGATTTCGCAAACCACTCTCGCCCCGACATCCGGCAAAAGCGTTTTAGGAAATGCCCGCTTGGTGCGGCGCTCTGTTATGGGCGCGTATTCTACACAAAAAATGTGACCTGTGGTGGATTTTTTGAAACAGCAAAGCCTTATTTGGCGCGGCGTTAAACGTTTTCCACTTGATTTTCTCGAAACGTTTGCACTTTCAGTGTTTTATGGGAAAAAGGGTCGCCAGGAGCTGTTTATCTGCCCCTTTTATGCCCTTGGCTGGCAATCCATGGGCAAAGGGGTGATAGTGGATTCCGGTTTTTGTGGCGGCATACATTCAAGGGGAGAAAAGGGCATGTATCGGATCGGTGAACTGGCCAAGGCGTGCGGGGTCAAGGCAGATACCCTGCGTTTTTACGAGAAGAACGGGCTTATCTCACCGGGGATCCGCAACGAATCCGGCTACCGCCTCTACAGCGAGCAGGACAAGCGGCGGCTGGAGTTTATTATCCGCGCCAAGTCGGTGGGATTCTCGCTGGCCGATATCGGCGAGCTGCTCGACCTCGATACCAACAAGGCCAAAGTCACCTGTCAGGAGGTAAAAGCGGTAGCCGACACCAAGCTGGCCCAGGTGGAGCAGAAGATCATCGAACTGACCCGCTTTCGCGACAACCTGCGCGAGCTCTCCAATATCTGCTGCGGCGGGCCGCGCTCGGCGGAGCACTGCGCCATCCTCGAGACGCTGGAATCTGGCGCCCCGGCACATCACGAGCATCACAACCACGACCAGTATGACCCGGTTCACGGCTGACATGTTGTGGCTGGCTTAGTGTGGCTGAGTCGGTGCACCCGACGCATTGCTCCGGCGGCGATTTGGTGACAAAATCGCCGCGTTTTTAACCGGAGCCAGTGCATCCGGTTGCCGGGCGCTCAGCTGAACAGGCGCTCGCAGCGAAAACCACCATCCAGACACAAGAATCAACATACCAAGAGAAAAGAAGAGGAGCCATCATGGCCAAGATCCGGGTCGACCAACCCGCCCTCCCCCGTGAGGAGCATGCGCAAGGGGGCCACTATGCCCACCAGCGCGGCGAGATAAAGGATAACCATCTGCATGCCCTGCTCTCCGATCCCCTGTTTCGCAGCCGAGTCGAGCGCAACAAGAAGGGCAAGGGGAGTTACCAGCGCAAGGCCAAATTCGGCAAGCGGTGGGAGCCCGGCCAACAGCAGATGATCCGCGTCTGCTGCTGAGCGGGTTTCTACCGACCAAAACAATCAGGGCGCCATTGGCGCCCTGATTGTTTTGACAGAAGAAGCGATTTGGCAACGCCAACTCACAGCCTCAACAGGCCGCTCACTCATCCATAAAGAGTTCGAGCAACACGTTGAGATAGCGATGGCCGAGAGAAGTGAGCTGCCAGCTCTCTCCCAAATCCTCGATCAGCTCCTTGCTTTGGGCGATGGCGAGCACCGTCTCCACCCGCTCCAGCGGCAAGCTGGTATAGGCCTCGAACTCCGCCTTGGGGGCCGGTTCAAACAGGCGGAAGCGGTTCATAAAGTATTCGAGCGGCAGATCGTCTGCCGTCACCTGCCACTGCTCGTCCAGATAGGGGCGACTCTTGTCCAGATACCCTTTCGGATGCTTCACCTTGGCGGTGCGCAGGATCTGCTGATCCGCGAGATCAGTCACCTTGCCGTGGGCGCCGCAGCCAATCCCCAGATAGTCACCGAAGCGCCAGTAGTTGAGGTTGTGATGGCACTGGTAGCCCTCTTTGGCATAAGCCGAGATCTCGTACTGGCGATAACCGCTGGCGGTGAGCATGGCGTGGCCCTGCTCGTAGATATCCCACAGGGTGTCATCTTCCGGCAGTTTGGGCGGTTTGGAGGCAAAGGCCGTGTTCGGCTCTATGGTGAGCTGATACCAGGAGAGGTGCGGCGGTGCGCAGTCGATAGCCTGCTGCAGGTCGTAAAGGGCATCATCCAGACTCTGATCCGGCAGACCGTGCATCAGATCCAGATTGAAGGTGGGCAACTTGATGGCATGGGCCAGTGCCGCGGCCTTGCGCGCCTCTTCCGGGCCGTGAATGCGGCCGAGGCGGGTCAGCTTCTCCTGCTGAAAGCTCTGCACCCCGATGGAGATACGGTTGATGCCGGCGCGCTGGAAACCGGCGAACTTGTCCGCCTCCACCGTGCCCGGGTTGGCCTCCATGGTGATCTCGCAATCTGCGGTGAGCACAATGCGGGCCCGCACCCCATCCAGCAAGGTTTGCATCGCCTCCACCGTCAGCAGGCTGGGGGTGCCGCCGCCGATAAAGATGGAGGAGAGCGGCCGCCCTTGCGCCCATTTCAGATCCTGCTCCAGATCCTCCAGCAGGGCGGCGACATATTCGAGGTGAGGCAGCTCCCCCTTCTGGGCATGGGAGTTGAAGTCACAGTAAGGGCACTTCTGGACGCACCAGGGCACATGAATATAGAGAGAGAGCGGCGGCAGTTGCAGCATGGGGCTTCCAATAAAACGGGGGCTCAAGGCCCCCATTGTAGATGACTATGTGTAATTGACCGTGTGTAACCGACAAGGTGGCGAAGTGACTCAGTGCGCCGCAGCCAGCGCCGCTTTGAGCTTGGCCAGCGCCTGACCGCGATGGCTCAGCTGGTTTTTCAGCTCGGCGGGCATCTGGGCGGCGGTGCAGTCGTGATCCGGCACGAAGAAGACGGGGTCATAGCCAAAACCGTGCTGACCGCGCGGCTCGTCGATGATCATCCCTTCCCAGCTCGCCTGACAGATGATGGGGGTGGGATCGTCGGCATGGCGCATATAGACCAGCACACACCAGAAGCGGGCGCTCTTCAGGTACTCGGGGGCACCTTGCAGCTCACCGAGCAGCTTCTCGATGTTGGCCTTGTCGCCGGCACCCACACCGGCAAAGCGGGCGGAGTAAACGCCGGGGCGCCCTTGCAGCAGATCGACTTCCAGTCCGGAGTCATCGGCCACGGCGGGCAGACCGGTAATGCGGGCGGCGTGGCGGGCCTTGATGATGGCATTCTCGACGAAGGTGGTGCCGGTCTCATCGGCATCGGAGACCGCAAACTCGCTCTGTGGGATCACCTGGATCTTCATATCGGCCAGCATGGCGGCCAATTCCTTCACCTTTTTCTGGTTACCTGTTGCCAGGACAAGCTTGTTCATCGAGCACCTCCGCAAAAATAATCTGCGCATTCTATGCGGCGCAAGCGTTTAGTAAAAGCGTCAATTACACCCGCTGTGATGGGGTTACGGGGGATTTGCCGCCATCGAATAACCAGCTTTTTAATACATGTTTCCATAATGGAATAACCAAAGTGATTAAATACCATTTCTATTCATTACTGTGAGTCAGTAGACTCGCGCCCCAATTCATTAACCTGGCTGACTAAAGAGGTGACAGATGCCATTGATACTTTTACTCGTACTACTGGTGCTGTTCAGTCCGCTGGCTATCGACATCTACCTGCCCGCCATTCCGCAGATGGCCGAGCAGCTGGGCGCCGAAGTAACTCTGATGCAGGGCACCATCACCTGGTTCCTGTTCAGCATGGGACTGGGGCAACTGCTTGTTGGCCCGCTGGCCGATCGCTACGGTCGCAAGCCCATCGCGCTGGGCGGCGTGCTGCTCTATGGCCTGAGCGCGCTGGGGGCCGGTTTTGCCGCCAGCCTCGGCGAATTGATGCTGGCGCGAGTGCTGCAGGGCTTCGGCGCCTGCGCTACTTCGGTCGCCGCCTTCTCGGTGGTTCGTGACAGCTATGGCCCGAAAAAGAGCGGTCAGATGATCTCCTACCTCAATGGCGCCATCTGCTTTATTCCTGCGCTGGCACCCCTGCTCGGTGGCTGGCTCACCGCCAAGGCGGGCTGGTCTGCCAACTTCTGGTTTATGGCCGGTTATGCGCTCATCGTCGGCAGCTGGCTGA
Organism: Aeromonas sp. Lyrl_2; assembly: GCF_051948815.1. Classification (NCBI taxonomy): domain Bacteria; kingdom Pseudomonadati; phylum Pseudomonadota; class Gammaproteobacteria; order Aeromonadales; family Aeromonadaceae; genus Aeromonas; species Aeromonas sp. Lyrl_2. The sequence goes on along the minus strand of NZ_JAYJLJ010000019.1, from coordinate 84,886 downwards.
TGTGGCGGATGCCGGAGACCCGCCCGGAGGAGACCCGCAGCGAAGGGGCTCTCATCAGCTGGTCTCGCTACAGCCCGGTGCTGCGCTCCCCCAGCTTCCTGTTCAACGCGGCGCTGTGCATGCTGGCGATGGCGGTGATCCTCGCCTATGTCACCGCCGCACCGGTGCAGCTGATGGTGAAACTGGGGCTGGATATGAGCGGCTTTAGCTACTGGTTTACCGCCAACGCCGCGCTCAACATTCTGGCCTGCTTCATGGCGCCGCGTTTTATCGCCAAGGTAGGGCCAAGACGCACCCTGCGCATAGGCCTGCTGGTGTTGATGCTCTCGGCCATCACCCTGACTTTGGCCATGCACATCGAGCATCCGCTGGCGATGATGGGGCCGGTGTTCCTCTCCAGCATCGGCTTTGCCATGATTCTGGGCTCGGCCGCCGGGATGGCGCTGGCACCATTCGGCCACTGCGCCGGTACCGCCGCCGCCCTGCTCGGCCTGTTCCAGATGAGCGGCTCCGGCGCGTTGGTTGGCCTGACCGGCGCCCTGATGCACGACCCGCTCAGCCAGCTGGCGCTGCATATGTGGCTGCTGCTGCCGCCCTTGGTGATGCTGATGACCCGACGCGGTCGCCGCTTGTGTTTGCAATAAATCCTGTGCTCTGATGGGCACACTCAGGGGGCCATCGGCCCCCTTCTCGTTTGTATCGCCTTTACAGCACATGGCCATCCGGCAGATTGCCTGCGATGGCAACCCCACTCACTCGATGTCAGCGGAGAACTCCCGATGAGCCACACTCTCAACGCAGCCCTGGTGGGCTATGGCTTTGCAGGCAAGACCTTCCACGCCCCCTTCCTCTCCACCACCCCGGGCTTGTCCCTGAGCTGGGTGGTAAGCCGCGATGCCGCCAAGGTGCAGGCCGATCTGCCCGACTGCCGGGTCGGCTCACTGGAGGAGGTGCTGAGGGATGAGACCGTCGATCTGGTGGTGATCGCCACCCCCAACGACACCCATGCGCCTCTAGCCCGCCAGGCGCTGCAGGCAGGCAAACATGTGGTGATCGACAAGCCCTTTGCACTGGATCTGGCAGAAGCGAAAGCACTGGTCGAACTGGCCGAAAAGCAGCAGCGGCTGCTCAGTATCTTCCACAACCGCCGTTGGGACGGGGATTTTCTCACCGTGCGCCGCTTGATTGCCGAGGGAACGCTGGGGCAGATCGCCCAGTTCGAATCCCACTTCGATCGCTATCGCCCCGAAGTGCGCCAGCGCTGGCGCGAAGCGGGTGGCCCGGGTTCCGGCCTCTGGTTCGATCTCGGCCCCCACGTGCTGGATCAGGCGCTGCAGCTGTTCGGCCAGCCGGACTGGCTGCAGGCCGATCTGGCCGAGCAGCGCCCCGGCGCACTGGCGGACGACTACTTCCATGTGGTGCTGGGTTACGGTGCTCTGCGGGTTATTCTGCATGGCAGCTGTCTGGTCTCGGCCACCATGCCGCGTTTCATCGTCCACGGCAGCCAAGGTTCGTTCGTGAAATTCGGTATGGATGTGCAGGAAGATCAGCTCAAGCTGGGCAAGCGGCCACCGGCGGCGGATTGGGGCATGGATAGCGAACCCGGTCAGCTCAGCCGCATTGCCGATGGTCAGTTGCAGCAGCAGAGCGTGGTGGGTGAGGCGGGGGATTATGGCGCCTACTATCGCGGAGTCTGCGCCGCCATCAAGGGCGAAGGGAGCAACCCGGTGCCAGCAAGTGAAGCGCTGGCGGTGATGGCACTGCTGGATCTGGCCCGTCAGAGCCACCTTGAGGGAAAACGGCTGCCCTGTCAGAAGCTGTCTGACTAAGGTGCGGGTCATCAGCCACTATTGAATAACCTTGACCTTGCTAAACCGCCACAAGATGGCAGCAAAGCGGTGTTTTATTGTGCAATCAGCACCATTTAACGGCATCTTGTATTGATATCAGTCGTTGCAGTGGAGCTTTTTATCCACGGCACGAAAAAATGTCATTGTGATATCCGTTTTCATCGGTAACTAATGGGGCTATATTGCGCCCGCCTGCTGCCTCCCGGCTTCTTGTTTCAATACCGGGCAACGGTGGGCGCTGTGATGGTTGCACAGACCATCTCTCCATCTTTTTTTGAGGGAATGCACATGAACAAAGTACTGGTAGCCGGTATCCTGGGTCTGATGTTGACTGCTTGCGGTCAGAAAGAAGAAAAAGCTGCCGCTCCTGCTGCTGCTCCGGCCGCCGAAGTTGCTGCCACTGTAGAAAAAGCCGCTAGCGAAGCCACCTCTACCGTAGAGAAGGCCACCTCCGAAGCGACTGCAACCGTAGAAAAAGCTGCTACCGAAGCCGCTACCAAGGTTGAAGCTGCAGTGAGCGATGCCAAGGCCAACTAAGCCTGCACCTCATTCGAAGACGGGTCCGAAGGCAACTTCGGGCCCGTTTTTTTATCTGTCGCTCAGGGGGCCGGATTGATCAGCGAGGTGAGGATGTGATCCTCCCAACGACCATTGATCATCAGATACGCCCGCGCTAATCCCTCCCGCTCGAAACCGAGCCGCTCCAGCAAGGCACCGCTACGCTGATTGGCAGGCATATAGCAAGCCATGATGCGATGCAGATCGTGCTCCTGAAACAGGTAGTCGATGGCGGCTGACAGCACCTCTCTCATCACCCCCTGCCCCTGATGCTGCTGGTCGATGGCATAGCCCAGATGACACGCCTTGAAGACCCCCATCAGGATATTGCTGAAGTTGCAGGTGGCGATCACCCGCTCGCCAGCCGGATCGAGGGCCACCAGATTGACGCCGGTGCCGTTGAAGAACTGGCTGTAGCTGTCCTGCAGCCGGGCATGCCAGTAAGAGAGGGTGTAAAACTGCTCATCCCGAAGCGGCTCCCAGGGGGTGAGATGGTCACGGTTGCGCCGGTAGAAGTCGAGCATCATGGGGGCCTGATCCGGCGACAGTATGGTCAGGTGGGTGCGGGCCGTCTTGATATGTGGCAGCGCCATCAGGACTCCCTCTGTCTTAGCCACTCATCGCGCAGCAAGCTGTAGTGGGCATGGTCCACAATCCGGTTGCCCAGCCGCTCTGCGCGCCGGGTCACCCCCTCCAGCTGCATCCCGAGCCGCTCACAGACGGCTCTGCTGGGCTCGTTATCGGTGGCGGCGCTGATCTCCACCTTCTCCATCCCCATCTCCTCGAAGGCGTGGTGGATCAGGGCCTGACAGGCACGGGTGATGATACCGTTGCCCTGCCAGCGCTCCGCCAGCCAGTAACCGATGACCACCTTGCCAAGGTCGTGATCGATGCTGTTGTAACCTATGACCCCCACCACCTCCCCCTGATACTCGATGGCAGTGGTGAGCCCCTCGCCGCGGGCGAACTTCTCGATGGCACTGCGAATGAAGAGGGCGCTGTCGACAGGGCGCTGGATCAGTGGCGGCCAGGGTAGCCACTGGGAGAGATACTCCCGGTTGTCATTGCAGAGGGCAAACAGTTCGCTCGCCATATCGGGCTGCAAGAAGAGCAGCGCAAGCTCGTCGTCCAACTGCCATGAAAACATGGGATTCTCCTTTCAAATCAGTGATCAAATAGCGAACCAACTACCCAATGTAGCCAATCGCCACTGGCCGCGCCAGCCACTTTTACGGCCCCCCTCCGGCAGGCTTCGCAGAGGGTGACAGCGCACGTACTCTCCTCCCTCAAAAGAGGAGGGTGGGTGTCTGAAACCGGATAATGCTCTCCACATGGCGCCGAAGAATGCCCCCAAACGGCACTTTGGCAGATCCTGCTACCCCTTTGTGCTGCGCTGTCACTTTTGACAGGGTGCACTTTCCCCCACCGGCACTAGCTTCAAAACGCCCGACCTTCGGTCGGTTTATCAACCTCATCGATTTAAGGAAAGAAGAGATGAATAAAATTTATCTGGCCGTTGCGCTGACCTGCTGGGGAAGCGCCGCACTGGCGGCGCAAGAGGTAGAGATCAACGTAACGGCAAACGGCATCCGGGCCATGACAGGCCTCAGTGCCGCGAGTGGTACCTTGCAGCTGGAAGATGGCGAGTTTCGTCAGGTGCGGGTGGTCAAGCTGCCCAACGGCCAGCAGCGGATCCGCTACGAGCAGGTCTGGAACGGCATCCCGGTAATGGGTCAGGTGGTGGTGGCTGACAAGAGCCTGAACGGCCAGCTGCAACAGGCCAGCGGGCGCATGCTGCGCCAGATCGATCAGGATGTGGCAAGCCCGGTCGCCACCCTCTCGCCACAGGATGCCGCCAGCAAAGCCAAGGCGGGCAGCAAGGGGAGCAACGAGCAGGTCAAACTCTACGTGATGCAGGATGAGAACGGGCTGGCCCGGCTGGTTTATCAGGTCTCCTTCATCGCCGAAGGTGACAAGCCAAGTCGCCCCTTTGTCATTCTTGATGCCCAAAGCGGTGAGGAGCTCAAACGCTGGGAGGGGATCAACCACAAGGATGCCACCGGCCCGGGGGGCAACATCAAGACCGGCAAATACGTCTACGGCACCGACTTTGGCCCGCTCATCGTCGATGACAACTGCCGGATGACCAGCCCCAACGTCGATACCATCAACCTCAACCACGCTACCTCTGGCGGCACCATCCACCAGTTCACCTGTCCGGAGAACCGGGTCAAGGAGATCAACGGCGCCTACTCGCCCCTCAACGACGCCCACTACTTCGGCAACGTGGTGTTCGACATGTACCGCAACTGGTACAACACGGCGCCCCTCACCTTCAAACTGAAGATGCGGGTTCACTACAGCAAGAATTACGAGAACGCCTTCTGGGATGGCAGCCAGATGACCTTCGGTGACGGCGCCACCACCTTCCACCCGCTGGTAAGCCTCGATGTGGCGGCCCACGAGGTGAGCCACGGCTTTACCGAGCAAAACTCCGGGCTGGTCTATTCAGGACAATCCGGCGGCATCAACGAGGCCTTCTCCGATATGGCGGGGGAAGCTGCCGAGTTCTACATGAAGGGGAGCAACGACTGGCTGGTCGGGGCGCAGATATTCAAGGGCAACGGCTCCCTGCGCTACTTCGAGGATCCGACCCGGGATGGCAGATCCATCGGCCATGCCGCGGATTATCAGGAGGGGATGGATGTACACCACAGCTCCGGGGTCTACAACCGCGCCTTCTACCTGCTCGCCACCAGCAGTGGCTGGAACACCCGCAAGGCATTTGAAGTCTTCTTGCTGGCCAACCGCCTCTACTGGGGCGCCAACACCAACTACCAGCAAGGGGCCTGCGGCGTCAGCCGGGCGACCGCCGATCTGGGTTACAGTCAGGCGGATGTGGCACGTGCCTTCCAGACCGTCGGGGTTGATGCCAGCTGCGGCAGCACGCCGCCACCGAGCGACAACGTACTGCAAAACGGCGTGCCGGTGAGCAACCTCGCCGCCAGCAAGGGTGGCAAGCTCAACTACACCCTGAACGTACCGGCTGGCACCAGGTCGCTGCAGATCAGCAGCAGCGGCGGCACCGGAGATGCCGACCTCTACGTCCGCTTTGGCAGCGCCCCCACCAGCAGCAGTTACGACTGCCGTCCCTACAAGGGGGGCAATAGCGAAAGCTGCTCGCTCACCAATCCCAAGGCGGGCACCTGGCATGTGCAGCTGTCAGGGTTTTCCGCGTTCAGTGGCGTAACCCTCAAGGCCAGCTACTGACCCACCCGATGCGGGCCTTGTCCCGCATCGCTCTACTCATTGCGCCACCGTTTCGCCAGCGTGCGAGCGGTGGCCAACACGGTTTCCCTAGCCGGGTTGGGCCGCTTGCCACCGCGCCACGCCATCATCACATCCCAATGTTCTTGCGGCAGATTGCGCACATCGAGCCTGACCAGCCGCCCCACCTCCAGATCCCGCTTGATGGCCAGCTCTGGCATCAGGGTGATAAACCCGTGTTCCAGCGCCAGATCCCGCGCCGCACTGGCGGGCTGCACCGCATGCAGGGGGCTGGCGGCCCGCCGCAGCCGCCGCAACTGCTGGATAAAGACGTCACACCCCGGCCCCCATACCTGAGGCGCCAGCCGCTGGTCGGCAATATCCTCCAGGGTGAGACCGTGACAACCGGCCAGCGGATGCAATGGCGAGGCGATAGCGATAATGGGGGAGCAGCAGAGCAGCTCCATCTGCAGGCCCGCAACCGGCGGACGCTTGAGTACAAAGCCGATATCGGCCTCCCCGGTCAGCAACGACTGCATGATCTCGCCGGAGTGATCCGTGGTGCAGCGGATCTCAAACGGCTCGTCCACCAGCTCCATCAATAGCGAGCCAAACACCACCGAAGTGAGGGATGGCAGGCTGGAGAGACGGATACAAGGCAGCGCAGGCGCCCCCTGCAGTGCCAGCCGCCCTTCGCTCAGGATCGCCAGCGCAGAGCGGGCCGATGGCAGAAACTCCTCGCAGGCACGGGTCGGCGTCACCCCGCGTCGATGACGCTGAAACAGCGGCGCCCCGAGGCTCTCCTCCAGCTGAGCAATCCGCTGGCTCACCAGCGGCTGTGACCAGCCACGAATGGCCGCCGCCTGACTGAAGCTGCCCAGCTCGGCCACATCCAGCAGCAGTTGCAGATCGTCCAAATCCATAGACATAAATAATCCTGATATGAAATATAGGTAGTTGTCGTCTACCACTATATCTAAACCCTCTCCAGAATGAAGGTATCTGTGAATGAGAGGGCGTTATGGTCGATAGGGCGAGGTTTTGGGGACGCTGGTTTCTGGCGCTGGATACCACACTGGTGATCCTGGGTTTCTTTGTGGTGATGCCGATGATCAGCCTGCGCTTCGTCGATCAACTCGGCTGGGCGGCCGGTCTGGTGGGGCTGGCCCTCGGCCTGCGCCAGCTGACTCAGCAGGGGCTGGGGATCTTTGGCGGCTCGCTTGCCGACCGCTTCGGCGCCCGCCCGCTCATCGTCACCGGCATGTTGCTGCGCGCCGTCGGCTTTGCCACCCTGGCCTGGGCCGACAGCGGCGCCATGCTGATCTTCTCCTGCCTCCTCTCCGGACTGGGCGGTTGCCTGTTCGACCCGCCACGGGCCGCACTGGTGATCAAATTTACCCGTCCCCATGAGCGGGGCCGCTTTATCTCCCTGCTGATGATGCTGGAGAGCGCTGGGGCCGTCACCGGCGCCCTGCTCGGCAGCTGGCTGCTGCGCTTTGACTTCACCTACGTCTGCCTGCTGGGCGCCGGACTCTTCACCTTGGCGGCTCTCTGCAACTGGACCCTGTTGCCTGCCTACCGCCTCTCAGTCAAACCGACTCCGATGCGGGAAGGGTTGGGGCAGGTGCTGGCGGATCGCGCCTTCTGCCGACTGGTGCTGATCTTAAGCGGCTACTACATGCTGTGGGTACAGGTGATGCTGATTTTCCCCATTCTGGTCAAGCAGCTCTCCGGCACAACCACTGCAGTGGGCTGGATGTACAGCCTGGAAACGGCGCTGTCACTGGCGCTGCTCTACCCTATCGCCCGTTTCAGCGAGCGGCGCTATCGGCTGGAGAGCCGGCTGATGGCGGGTATCCTGCTCATGACGGTGGGGATCGGGCTGGTCGCCTTCGTCAGCACCCTCTCCGGCATCTTCGTACTGCTGGCCTGCTTCTATCTGGGGATCATCATCTGTGAACCGGCCCGGGAGACCCTGATGACCCGGCTGGCCAACCCCACAGCCCGCGGCAGCTACATGGGCTTCAGCCGCCTCGGACTGGCGCTGGGGGGCATGACCGGCTATGTGGGCGGCGGCTCCCTCTATGACTTCTCGCTGCAACAGGGACAACCGGCCCTCCCCTGGCTGGTGCTGGGCACCATAGGCGTCGCCACCATGTTGCTGCTGGCCCGCTGCTTCTCCCGCCGCCCGGAGCTGGCTATCAGAGCCGCCGCCTGACGACCCCCCTGCCTACGGCAGCCCTGCCAACGGGGCTGCCGCTCACCTCATATTCTGCAAGTCATCACAGCAAAAGGTTGCGAATTACAACTTTTACGCTATTTTAGTTGTCATGCACAACTAAACAGGAAACCACAACATGGATCCCCGTCCCCTGCGCGCCCTGTCGCGCGATCTGGTTCGCGAACTCGGCATGCTCTCCCAGCAGTGCGGCAATCTGGCCCTCACCCCCATCGAGGCTCACCTGCTGATCGAGCTGGAAAACGCCCCGGCCACCAATCAGCAGCTGGCAGAAAAGCTGCACATCGACAAATCCAACGCCAGCCGTCCGCTGGCACGCCTCGCCGAGCGGGAGCTTATCAGCTGGCACCCGCACCCCTCCGACGGCCGCAGCAAGGAGGCCCGCCTCACCGTCAACGGTCAGGGGATGCTGCTGGAGTTGCACCGGGAGATGGACGGGGCGATGGAAGAGATGCTGGCGCAGTTGAGCCTGCCCGAGCGGGAGCAGTTGTGGCAAGGGCTGCGGCTCTATCGCAGCGCCCTCTCCCGCGCCCGTCGCCAGCGGGGCTACCAGATCCGCCCCATCACGGCGGCGGACAATGCCCAGATCGCCTTGGTGATCCGCGCCGTCTCGGCCGAATATGGCCTCACCGCCGACAAGGGGTATGGGGTCTCGGATCCCAATCTCGACACCCTCTCCCAGAGCTATCAGGGGGAGAAGAGTCGCTACTGGGTTATCGAAGGGCCGGACGGTTCCATCCTCGGCGGTGGCGGTATCGCGCCATTGGCGGGAGAAGAGGGGGTCTGCGAGCTGCAGAAAATGTATTTTATGCCCGCCCTGCGCGGACTGGGCCTTGGCAAACGGCTGGTATTGCAGGCACTGGACGAGGCGCGCGCGCTTGGTTATCAGCGCTGCTATCTGGAAACGACCGAGGTCTTGCGCGAAGCCACCAACCTCTATGAATCACTGGGCTTTGAACACCTGCCCGGCCCCCTTGGCTGCACCGGCCACGGGGATTGCGAGATCTGTATGGTGTTAGACTTGGCGATCTAAAGTGATAGCGGCAAGCAGAAGTATCCCCTGCTGGCCGCTTTGTTTACTATGGCAGCGCCACTACCCGGAATCGCTCCAGCACCAGCGTGGCGTGCTCATCAAATTCTCTCCCTTCCGCCTTCATCTCGCGTTCGAAGAAGGCCTTGTGCGCCTCGTGCCACCAAGCCAGAGAGCCATCTCCCTCCCCTTCCTCGGCGGCAAACGCAGCATCAATCTCATCGAATGGACACAAGGTGACTGACACCAGTTCAACAAGAGCCTTGGGCAGACCACTCCAGTCGGTCACCACCAGTAGGTCCCCCTGTTCCGGCATCCGCTCGCCCTTCTCCAGATACCAGTAAGCGAGGCTACAGGTTGCTCGCTTGCGGCCTGCTACTACCAGCGCGGCACAGAGGTTGGCATTGTCTGCATCAGCACAGAAGTAGTCCGCCGAGACATGACGAGCCCGTGCTGCCACCGGCAGGGATAACAGATAACTCTCAGCCAGAGCCGAGCAGGCAGGATTCATCGATTCAACCATCACCTCTCCTTGATGCATAAAAAAATCCCGCCATCTGGCGGGATTTGGTAAGCAGTATCAGTGCTCGCGAGTCTGGCGGAACTCCACATCGGGGTGACGCTCCTGGGCCAGGCGCAGGTTGACCATGGTCGGTGCGATATAGGTGAGGTTGTCACCGCCATCGAGGGCCAGGTTGACCTCGTTCTTGCGCTTGAACTCTTCGAACTTCTTGACGTCGGTCCCTTCCACCCAGCGGGCGGTGGAGACGTTGACCGCCTCGTAGATGGCCTCGACGTTGTACTCGCTCTTGAGGCGCGAAACCACCACGTCAAACTGCAGCACACCGACCGCACCGACGATGAGATCGTTGCTAATCAGCGGACGGAACACCTGTACCGCCCCCTCTTCGGAGAGCTGCACCAGCCCCTTGAGCAGCTGCTTCTGCTTGAGCGGGTCGCGCAGGCGGATGCGGCGGAACAGTTCCGGTGCAAAGTTCGGGATACCGGTGAACTTGAGATCCTCACCCTGGGTGAAGGTGTCGCCGATCTGGATGGTACCGTGGTTGTGCAGACCGATGATGTCACCGGCGAAGGCGTCTTCCGCCTGCTCACGGTCACCGGCCATAAAGGTCACTGCGTCGGAGATGTTCACATCCTTGCCGATACGCACGTGGCGCATCTTCATGCCCTTGGAGTAAGTTCCTGACACGATACGCATAAAAGCGATACGGTCGCGGTGCTTCGGATCCATGTTTGCCTGGATCTTGAACACGAAGCCGGAGAACTTCTCCTCGGTCGCCACCACTTCGCGGCTCTCGGCCTTGCGCGGCATCGGAGACGGCGCCCAGTCAGTCAGGCCATCCAGCATGTGGTCAACACCGAAGTTACCCAGTGCGGTACCGAAGAAGACCGGGGTCATCTCGCCAGCGATAAAGGCATCGTGATCGAACTCGGGAGAGGCGCCCTGCACCAGCTCCAGCTCGTCACGCAGTTGCTGAGCCAGATCTTCGCCGACGGCGGCATCCAGATCCGGGTTGTTCAGCCCCTTGACCACCCGCTTCTCCTGAATGGTGTGGCCCTGACCGCTCTGATACAGATAGGTCTCATCCTTGTAGAGGTGGTAAACACCCTTGAAGGATTTACCGCAGCCGATGGGCCAGGTGATGGGGGCGCACATGATCTTCAGCTCGCGCTCCACCTCGTCCATCACTTCCATCGGATCACGCACTTCACGGTCCAGCTTGTTCATGAAGGTGAGGATGGGGGTATCGCGCAGACGGGTCACTTCCATCAGCTTGCGGGTCCGGTCTTCAACACCCTTGGCGGCGTCGATGACCATCAGGCAGCAGTCGACCGCCGTCAGGGTACGGTAGGTATCTTCAGAGAAGTCCTCGTGACCCGGGGTATCGAGCAGGTTGACCAGACAATCGGCATAGGGGAACTGCATCACCGAGGTGGTGATGGAGATACCACGCTGCTTCTCCATCTCCATCCAGTCGGATTTGGCGTGCTGGCCCGAGCCACGGCCCTTGACGGTACCGGCGCGCTGAATGGCCTGTCCGAACAGCAGGACTTTTTCAGTGATGGTGGTTTTACCCGCATCCGGGTGCGAAATGATCGCAAAAGTGCGTCTCTTGGAGACTTCACTCAGAAATTCAGCTGACATAATTCAACGTTCTTCTATTGAGCGGTGGCATCAACCACCGTGGGAATAAATCCGGAATGCCGCTCACGGCACATGTATACGCAACGAAAGCCACGCCAGCTGGCGTGTTGCCAACCTGGTGGAGAGAGGGAGGAGGGTTGCGTTACATGGGTCTTCTCGCCTGAGTCAAAGCAAAATTGCGCGACATTATACCCGCGCGAGTGAAAAATACCCAGCCTGACAAGAGATGATAATTTGGCCGCTCATCCGTTCCACAGGTTCCAACTGAACAGAAAATCAAACACTCCGAATCGGATGGCAGCATCCGGACTACGTGGAGTTGGCCCCCTCCCCATGCCAGCAACAACCACTCTTGATAAATTTTCATACTTGGACTTTCCCTATCCAGCTACAAATATGTAAATCGTATCTACATAATGGAGAGGTCATTACATGAAACATTCCACCCTGCACAATCAACAGATCGTCATTATCGGTGGTACCTCGGGTCTTGGCCTGGCCACCGCCCAACAAGCGATCGAGCAAGGCGCCAAGGTCATTATCGGCGGTTCCAGCCGTGAGCAGCTTGCCACTGCACTGGCTGAACTGGGCCCAAGTGCCAGTGGCCATCAACTGGATATTCTCGACGTCGACTCCGTCAATCACTTTTTCAACCAGCTGGATTCGCTGGATCATCTCGTCATTACCGCCGCAGTCATGCGACCAGGCAGCTTTCTCACCGCTGCCATCGAGGATTTGAAAATCAACATGGACAGCCGCTTCTGGGGAAGTGTTCATACGATCCGCGCCGCAGCACCCAAATTGTCCGAACGCGGCTCCATCGTGCTCACGTCCGGGATGGTGACGCGCCGTCCACAACTGGGTAAGGCACTCCCTGCCGTTGCAGCTGGCGCGGTTGAAACGCTGGCTCACAGTCTGGTTACCGAGCTGACCCCCCGTCGGATCAACGTCATCAACCCGGGCCCCATGCGCACTCCCATGCTGCTTAAAGCACTGGGCAATGACCCACAAAAAGTGGCAGCCGTGGCGCAAAGCCTGCCGTTGAAGCGCTTGGGAGAGGGAGAGGATTATGCGCAGGCCGCACTATTCCTGATGAGCAATAACAACATGAATGGTGAAGTGCTTCACCTCAATGGCGGCAGCGCCTGGGCATAACGCCCTTCTAACGGTCTTCTGCGCTCGCGCTTGCCAATCTGCCATCTCAGGCAAGAACGAGCGCAGGGGACGAGCATCATCGCCGTATCTGTGTGCTCCCAATAGCGATGACACCCTGGTGAGTGACAATACCCAGCCCGTCACTCGTCTGTTTCCACCCGGTTGCGCCCCGCCTCTTTCGCACGATACAGCGCATTGTCGGCACGCTGGATCAAGGCCGCCAGATCCTGATCATCGTCTCGCAGAGAGGCACACCCGATACTGATGGTTACCGGGTACGACATGCCGGGCAGCGCCCGGTTGGCGACCGAGTGACGGATCCGCTCAGCCACCCGGCACGCCTCTTCAAGGCTGGTATCCGGCAGCAGGATCAAGAACTCCTCTCCGCCGGTACGCCCCAACTGATCCTGGTGCCGCAGCTGACGATCTGCCGCTCGAGAGACCCATTGCAGCACCCTGTCTCCTTGATGATGGCCCAGGGTATCGTTGATCCGCTTGAAGTGATCGATATCGAACACCAGCAGACAAAATGGCGAGCCCTGCCTGCGAGCCTGCGCCAACATATCGCTGCCCTGCCGCAGCACCCGACGGCGATTGTTGATGCCGGTCAGCTCATCGGTAAAGGCCAGACGACGCATCCGACGGTTGCGATCAAGCAGCCACCCCATCGTCAGCAGCGCCAGTCCCCCGCAAAGCACCATCACCACCAGCAGCCAGAACCGACGCTCCTTGACCTGCTCCAGCTCCTGCTGCTGCAGTCGCTGCTCGACTCGCAGTCGCTCGTTCTCCCCCTCCTGACGGGCCAGCTCGAACTCGCCGCGAACCCAGGCCGTGCTCTGTTCCCGTAACAGCTGATCGAGCCGCTGCTCCTGCACCAGATGCTCCCGCAATGCGGCCAGTGCCGCCGGATAGTCGCCTTGCAACTCGAGCGCCCGACTGCGTACCCAGTAGAGCTCGAGCAAAAAGCGCACGTGCCCTTCCACCTTCAAAATCGGCTCAATCTTCTCAAGCGCACGCAAGGCTGGCGCCGGTTTCTGCTCTTCGACTCTCAACCTCGCCCGCACCAGCTCGAGATGCGCATGGAGGATGGGGTCAACGTCGGGAGAGAGCACCTTCGCCGCTTGTGCCAGCAAGCGTCCGGCATCAGCGGGGCGATCCAGCCCGAGCAGAGCCTCGGCCTGCATCACCATGCGTTCGGCATGCTCAATCAGATATTGAGGCTGATTATAAAAGGCCGCACTGCGTTCAAGCTCGCCCAGCGCATCCTGATAACGCCCGGTCTGCAGATAGACCATCGCCAGTTGATCACTTAGCCTTGCCGAGCCAAATCCATCGTGGCTCCTGGCAAAGTGTTCGCTCAACCGGTTGAGGGTGGCGAGCGCTTCGGCGTAGAGGCCCATACGACGAAATGTGGCTGCAATCTCGAGCTGCGCCTGGTGATACCAGGTGGGCAACCCCAGCTGTTCGTAGATATTATGCGCCTTGGTGAGATCCATCAGCCCCTGGCCTGAGACCCCCTGAAAAGACAGCATGGCCCCCCGGCGGGCCAGCGCCAGCGCCTCCAGCTTTGGCACGGCGGCCTCTCTTGCCAGCCGCAGCCCCTCATCGTAATCGTGACGAGCCTTCACTACCTCGCCGAGCAGCTGATTGAACCAGCCGCGGCAAATCGTCAGCTCCGCCACGGCGGCGTCATTACCCTGTTCGCGCGCAATGGCCAGCATCCGCTCCGCATTGGCGATGGCGGTTCGGGACTCCTGCATGTCATCGGCCGATTGGGCCCAGCAAGCCAGACGACTGATCCGCATCTGCTGCGACGGCGGATAGGCGTTGCCGTCCCGCTGCAAACGGGCAACGCGCTCCCGCAGCAACTCGATCGGCTGGTAGACCCGCTCCATCCCTCCCAGTTCATTTTCCAACTGCTCGGGGGACAAGGGTTTGGCTGCCAGCCCGAACACCGCCAGCAACAGCAGCAAGGCAAGTCGGCTCATACACACTCCGGATCAATGGGAAAGATCATCGGGCAAGCCGATGCCGGAAAATCACCATCTTTCCCCTGTAACAATGGTTGTAAAGGCTATCACCCGGACAGAGAGCCCGAATGGCAGGCTAGTCACATTTTACTGCGATATCATCGCGTTGGAATGAAAGCGGGGACGCACAGCGAAAAAGAGGGGGCGGGATAACAACCCCAGAGGGGTTGCCCCCTCCCGGTCACTAGTGATGCTGCCAGCGCCGCAGCAGCCGGCCGCGCAGGCCGCAATCGAGCAGCCAGCTGTTGTCAAATACCCGCAGCAGCGCCTGCTTGGCGTGGCGGGACATGGCGACGGCGTGAAAACGGGTCTGGCGCTGGCGATAGCGGTTCATCTGATCGAGCAGGGGATGAGGCAGGCTCTGGGCGATAAAGTCGGAGATGACCAGCACATCCGCCTTGGCAAAGGCGGGATCATCGAGCTTGGCCAGCGCTTTTTCCAGGCAGGGCACCAGATCGGTACCGCCGTGAAAACTCATGGAGAGGAAGCGCTCCGCCTTGTCCAGCCCGGTATCTGCAGTGATCTCGAGGGTCGCCACCTCGGTGGAGAAGAGCATCAGGTAGCAGCCGCGCTTTTCATCCATCGCCACCTTGAGCAACGCCAGAAACAGCGCCTTGGCACACTCCTCGGGATATCCCCCCATAGAGCCGGAGGTATCGACGCAGACGATAAAGGGGCCTCGTTGCTGCAACTGCTGCCCCCCCTGCTCCGGAGTGCGCAGCATGATGCGCTGACGCGGCAAGGTGCCACGTGACTGGTAGCTGAGCAGGCGCCGCTCCAGATAGCGGCGATAGAACTCCAGCTCCAGCTCCGGCAGCCCCAGCATCACAGCTTCACTTGGCAGCAGCCGCATCAGATCGTTCGCCTGATGGATGCCCACCAGATCGTCCGGCACATCGTCGCTGGGTGCTGGCTCCAACTCCAGCACCTGAACCGGCGGCACCGGTTGCTCCTGCGCCCGGCGATCCCGCTCGCTGCGCCCGAGCAGGCCGGCAATCTCCGCCAGCAAAGGCTCGCGCTGCAACATGCGGGCATACTGCTTGACCAGCACCAGACTGCGCTTGTGCCAGTGCCCCTGCGCCAGATCCCACAGGCCACCAGCCGAAATCTGGTTGGGGTCGAGGGCATCGGCCAGGGTGCGGCTCGCCAGCAGCTGATCTTCAATCTCCTGACGCTGCTTCTCCCGCTCCGCTTCGGCGATCTGCTGCTGCAGTTGCAGCAGGCTCCCCACCAGACTGGCGCGCCACTTGTCGATAAAGAGCTGGCGCAGCCCCTCGGTGGGGTGGGCCGTCAGCTGACGCACCAAGGAGCGGGCCTCACCGGCGAAGGGGCTGTACTGCTCCAGCGACTCCAGCAAGCCGGGCAGGCGACCAATCAGCTCGGTCATCGGCAGTTGCCGATGCGCCTGATAGAGCAGGTACTCCTGCTCCAGCGCCACCGGCACCGGCTTGTGACGGATCTCCTCACCAAGCTGCTCGCCCCAGCTCTGCAGGCGCTTTTTCAGCAGCTTGCCCTGTAGCGGGGAGCGTTTGATAAATTCGGAAATCTTGGGCGAGGCCGCCAGCAACGCCACCACCTCTCCCGCCAGCTCACCCTCTCCCATGAGAAGGCCCAGATCCAGCATGCCGATCTCAAGCATGAGCGCTCCTTACTCGTCCAGCCTTGGCAACCGCTCGCGCCACTGGGTCAGCTCGTTGCGCAGCAGTTCGAGATCCCGGTTCAGCACAAAGAAGCTGTCTTCCACCTGCTGCAGCCAGCGCTGGGCGATAAAGAGGTGTTGCTGGTGACGCTCGAACAGGCTGCGCTGCTGCTTGAGTATCTGCATCACCTTGCCGACCTGAACCAGCTGCTCGTCGAGTGACTGCAACCAGGGCGCCAGCACCACCTCGGGGATGGCGTTGCGCTCCATTAGCACCAACGGGATCTGCTGGCGCTGGATATCGAGCACCTGCAGCCGCAGCTCATCGTCCAGCACCAGCTCGTAATGCCCCTCTTTCGGGTTGCCGAACTCATAACCCACCAGCGCCTCACCGGTGGGATGCCAATGGGAGAGCAAGGTGCGATCGAACACCAGGGTGCGGGTGAGCCGTTCAGGATCGCCGCCATCCAGCGGCGCCGGGGTGAGCAGATGGAAGTGCACCTGCTTGCCAAAGGGTCTGGCATTGGCGAGCGGGATCTCGATACCCCGGGCCCGCCGGCCAAACCACTGCTTGCGTTGCCGGGCCTTTGTGCAAAGGCGTTGGGCCACGCTCTGTTTGAGCTGTTTGAACTGATCCCGCAACGCCAGCAGCTGACGGGTCATCGCCAGTTGCTGATAGCCGTAAAGGCGGGAGAATTCGGTCATCATCTCCAGCAGGGCGGTGCGGGACTCCTCGTCATGCCAGAGACAATCCTTGAACAGCAGCAGATCTACCGGTGCGACCTCATCGCGGCCATTGAAGAAGGCACTCGCCTTGATGAGCCGTACCGCCTTCTTCCAGCGGCGATCCGACACATAGCAGCGATGGGCCAGCTGACTGTCGAGCTGCTGGCGCAGCTGATAGATAAGCTCGAAACAGGCATCCGGCAAACGCACCTGTTCAATCTGGCTCTGCCACTGCTCGTACTCATCCCCTCGGATCTGCAGGGATTCCGGCAGGTTCTGGTGGGCGTGGCCATCGCTGGCCAGCATGGATTGAAAGTTGGCTTTCTCCTGCACCCGGTCCATCCAGATCCGCACCAGCATCCGGTCGTAGAGCGCTTCCAGCCCGCTGTCCTGCGCTGGCAGCTCGTTGGACGCGGTCACCAGCAAGCGCATCGGGATGGGGTGCTGGCTGTCGCCGTTGCGAAACTGCCGCTCGTTGATGGCGGTGAGCAGGGTGTTGAGGATGGCAGGGCCCGCCTTCCAGATCTCGTCGAGGAACACCACTTCGGCCTCCGGCAGATACCCTGTGGTGAGGCGCAGGTATTTGCCATCCTCTTTCAGTGCCTGAATGGATAGGGGGCCAAACACCTCCTCCGGCGTACTGAAGCGGGTCATCAGGTATTCAAAGTGGCGGGCGTCGTGAAAGGCCAGCTTGAGGCGGCGGGCAATCAGGCTCTTGGCGATACCGGGTGGCCCCAGCAAGAAGACACTCTCGCCACTGAGGGCAGCCAGCAGACCGAGGCGCAGGGCATCCTGCCGTTCGTAAAGTCCCTCACCGAGGGCGGCCAGCAGCCGGGGCAAGCGCTCCTGGATGGGAATAAGACGCGCAGGGTTCTGGGCTTGAGCTAAAGACGACATAGAGAGTGTTCCGAAGCTGGGATGATGTTAGCCCCAAGGCGCGATATCCATTTGCTCGACCTTGGGTTTTGTCTTGTTATGATGTTTATTCTGGTATCTCTTACCGCACAATACCCGCCTCTGGCAGGAAAAAACGCAAGGGCAGTGCGATACCGTACCGGCAACGTGCAGCGCCCATGCATAGCCAGTGTCGTGATGAACACCATGCCCGCATGCGCCAGATGATGCGTTGCAAAGGGTGCAGCAAAAGCGGTTCGAGTGTACCCTGCGCAACACAATTTTCCCCAATGCAGATCAAGAGTGAGTCGCCTCAAATGCAAGATCCCGTTCGTCAGAGCATGTTGGCCCGCATGGGCATTCAAAGCTGGCAACTGCGTCGTCCGGCATTGCTGGGCGCAGCACCCTCTCCCGAGCTTGAGCAAAACGCCACACAGCCGGGCCAGACGGCACCGGCCACCAGCGCTCCGCTGCCCAGCGGCAAACTCTGGTTGCTGGCGCCGCAGCTGCCTGCCTCTACGCTGCTGGCGGATATCTGCCAGTTACTCGGCATGACCCCCGACGAGGTCTCACTGCTCAGCGAGCTGCCGCCTGCCGATCTACAATCGGCGGGCGCCTCCCCTCTGCTCTGGCTGACGGAAGCCAACTCCGAGCGGCCAAATGCGCTGATCTGCCCGCTCACCCCCAGCGCCGCGCAAAAGCGCGCCCTGTGGCAACAGCTGCGCCAGCACCTTGCGGCCAACGCGGCGTGATCCTGCATCATGCCGCCAAGACCCACTGTGATGCTGCTCTTTTTACCTGATTTTACAAATGCCGCCTCTGCAACCTCTGCTAACCACAGTGCCCAACATCTTGCCATCCGGAGCCCCCATGCCTGAGTTTCGTCCCCTGCTCGAGAGCGATTTCGCCCTTGTCTACCCCATCGAGCAAGCCGCTCACAAGGAGCCGTGGAGTGAGGCCAACCTGCTCTCCTGCTTCGGTCCTCGCTATCTCAACGGTTTGATGCTGGTCGATGGTCGCCCGGCGGGCTTCTATATCTCGGATCTGGTGGCCGGTGACAGCTCGCTGATGAATATCTGTGTGCATCCGGCGTTTCAGGGCAAGGGGTTGGGACGGGCGCTGTTGCAGGCCTATCTGGCGCGCAGCAAGCAAGCCGGGGCAGAGGCCTGGTTTCTCGAGGTGCGGGCGGGCAATAAAACCGCTATCTCCCTCTATGAGAGTGCCGGTTTTGCCGAGTATTGCCGCCGCGCCGACTACTACGGCACCGGCAATGACCGGGAAGATGCGGTGTTGATGTCGCGACTGTTCGATTTCGGCTGATCCAGCCTGTTCGTCGCGCCCAAGCCTTTTGTCCCCCCTCAATCGAGGGGGGCGTTGTCCAGCGCGGGATCCTGCAAGGCCAGGGTGGTATGCACCACCGCCTCGAATCCGGCCCCGGAGAGCGGCATATAGAAGCCACGCTGCCAGGTTTTCCCCGGCATCCAGATCTGGTCGATATCCACCACTATCTTGATGGGTCTGAGGGGCTGGCCCGGCTGCTGGATATAGATGCCGGGCGGCGTGGCGACTTTGGGAAAGCGGCGCAGGATCTGCTCGCTGCCATCCCCCTTGCCCGGGTTGAGCCGCACTTTCACCAACCGGGCCAGCGGACCAGCCATCTCCTTGCTCTGCCAGAATTTCTTCTCCAGATCGCCGCAGCGGCGGCACTTGGGGGTCTCCAGCACATAGAGCAGCGGATAGCCCAACGCCAGCGCCTGTTGCTGCGCCTGCTGATACCCCTCGGCCCCCTGATACCAGGGATTGGCGGGCCCCTGTGATGAGGTTCCGGCAAAGAACCAAAACGCAACGCCCCCCACCACCATCAGCCCGACCGCGGCCAACGCCCCTTTCACCCACAGATTCATATCGTTAACCCTCTCTCTGCCTCCTAGCAGTATCGGCCAGTCTGTGCAAAGGGAGAGCTATTTGCGCTCTTTGTGATCCAAGACAAACAGCGAACACTTGTAAGCCGTAATGTTGGAGTTTAAACTCTAGCCCGATTTTTAGTGCCCTCGCGGGCGTACAACTGTAATTAAAGGATGTTTAACTGATGCCGAAGCTTCATCTGGTTCGACTGATGCGTGAACGTATTGCCCAGCTTGGCAACAAGGCTGCCCTGCGGGTTCAGCAAGATGGCCAGTGGCGCGCCATCGGCTGGCGTACTCTGGGCCAGGCCATGGACTACTGCGCACAGGCGCTGATCCGTGCCGGCCACCAGCCAACCGAAATGGTCGGCATCTATGCCCGCAACATGCCGGAGTGGACCCAGGCCGATCTCGGCATCCTTGCTGCCCGCGGTGTCAGCGTCCCTATCTACCCCACCAGTACGCTCGATCAGCTGCGCTACATCGTCAAAGATGCCGGCATCAAGGTACTGTTCGTTGGCGAACAACCCCAGTTCGATCAGGCGCTGACCCTGCTGCAAAACGGCGAAATCCGCCAGATCGTCGCTCTCGATGGCAACGTCAATCTGCGCGGCTGCGAGCAGGCGAGCCACTTCCAGACATTTCTGGTCTCCGGCAACCATCAGCCCAGCGAGCAAGAGCTGCGAGTACGGGAAACCCAGTACCGGATGGATGATCTGCTGACCCTGATCTACACCTCCGGCACCACCGGCGAGCCCAAGGGGGTCATGCTCGACTTCAGCAACATCGCCGCCTGTTTCGAGATGCACAACAGCCGCCTCGACCTCAATCAGCAGGATGTGTCGCTCTGCATGCTGCCGCTCAGCCACGTGTTTGAGCGGGCCTGGAGCTACTACGTGCTCTACTGTGGTGCCGAGAACGTCTATATCCGCGATCCACAGAAGGTGATGGATGTGATTGGCGAGGTGCAGCCGACCGTAATGTGCGCCGTGCCGCGCCTCTACGAGAAGGCCTACGCCATGATCCAGGCCAAGGTGGCTCAGGCTCCGGCTCTGCGTCGCGCCCTGTTTGGCTGGGCGACCAAGGTCGGCAAGCAGATGGTTGCCACCCGTCAGGCGGGCAAGTCCGCCTCCCCGCTGCTCTATGGCCAGCTCTGGCTCGCCGAGCGACTGGTGTTTCGCAAGCTGCGCGCCCGTTTTGGCGGTCGTACCCGCTTCCTGCCGGTGGCGGGCGCCCGTCTGGCCGACGATGTGAACCTCTTCTTCCAGGCGATGGGACTCAACCTCAAGTACGGCTACGGCATGACCGAAACCACCGCCACCGTCTGCTGCTACGAAGACAGCCAGTTCAAGCTCGGCTCCATTGGCACGGCACTGAACGGCATCGAGGTGAAGCTGGGTGAGAACAACGAACTGCTGGTGCGCTCCCCCACCGTGATGCGCGGCTACTACAACAAGCCGGACGCCACCGCCGAAGTGATGACCGAAGATGGCTTCCTGCGTACCGGCGATGCCGGTGAGCTCGACAGCCAGGGCAATATCTACTTCACCGAACGTCTCAAGGAGCTGATGAAGACCTCCAACGGCAAGTACGTGGCCCCGCAACTGGTGGAAGGGACCATCGGCAAGGATCGCTTTATCGAGCAGATCGCCATCGTCGCCGATGCTCGCCACTTCGTCTCGGCACTGATCGTGCCCTGCTTCGAGTCGCTGGAGGAGTACGCCCGCTCCATCAACCTGCAATACCAGTGCAAGACCGAGCTGCTGCGCCACTCCCGGGTGATGGAGTTCTTCGAAGCCCGCATCGCCGATCTGCAAAAAGAGCTGGCCAAGTTCGAGCAGGTGAAGAAGTTCACCCTGCTGCCGAGCGCCTTCTCCATGGAGCTGGGTGAACTGACCCCCACCATGAAGCTGCGCCGCAAGATCATCGAGGCCAAGTACCAGAGCGAAATCGAGGCCATGTATAACCACGTCTGATATCGCTCTGGTTCAGAGAAATCAAAAAGCCGCTCACTCGAGCGGCTTTTTGTTGGCACTTTGGTCGGTACGAACCCGCCTTCAGGCCGTAGTGGTAGTGGTACCGAAGTAGTCGGCCAGGAAGTCATCGAACGACAGGCTGTCGCTGCGCTCGCGTTCGCGCTGCTTGGCCAGCGAATCCTTCGCCTCACCGGCAAAGTAGGCCTCATCCCAGTACTGCAGCTCCCCTGCCAGCAGCTCCTCGCGATAGCGGGTCGCCAGCTTGTCGCCGTAGCAGCCGTTGTCCTTGCCACTCTCCAGCAGCTCCTTGAGCATGCGGGCGGAATAGGTGAGCTCGGGGTTGAGCAGCTTCTCGCGATGCATCGCCAGCGTCTCGCGATAGCGGTTGCGGCCGCAGCAGCGATCCAGCAGATCGGCCACCTGAGCCAGCTCGTCAAACAGTTTGAGGCCGTACTCTTTGAGGCCAATGGCATTGCCCTGCTCATCTTCAAGCATCAGGCCGGGACGACGCCCTTCCAGCACCACCTTGTTCTGGTTGCGGCGGTTGCGGGCAATCTCTTCGTCACTCAGCACCGGAGAGGGGCGCAGCAGGCACCAGACTAGGAACAGATCGAAGAAGCGGATCTGATCCGCATCGATGCCGAGTGGGGTGAAAGGGTTGACGTCCACAGTCCGCAGTTCGATGTATTCGATGCCGCGCTGATCCAGCGCATCCGAGGGCTTCTCGCCGCTGCGCGGGGTGCGCTTGGGGCGGATCGGGGCGTAGAGCTCATTCTCCAGCTGCAACACGTTGTCGTTGAGCTGACGATACTCCCCATCCACCTTGACCCCGATTTTGGCAAAGTCAGGATTGTGGGTGTTGATGGCGCGGCGCAGGCTGCTGACATAGGCCGGCAGATTGTCATGGCTGATCTTGAGCCCAGCCTGGGCGCTGTTGGTGTAACCGAGATCGGAGAGACGCAGCGCGGTGGCGTAAGGTAGATAGAGGGTGCCCTTGCCGGTCTTCTCGAACGGCAGGTTGCTCTTGCGCCCTTTGAGGAAGGATTCGCAGATGGCCGGGGAGGCGCCAAACAGATAGGGCACCAGCCAGCCGAAGCGGTAGACGTTGCGAATAAGCCCCATGTACTTGTCGGAGATAAAGCGCTGGCTGCAGCACCCTTCGCACACCAGATCCTGCCACTCGCTCCAGAAGCTGTCGGGCATGGAGAAGTTGAAGTGCACTCCGGCGATCACCTGCATCAGGCTGCCGTAGCGGTTCTTCAAGCCCTGACGGTAGAGAGTCTTCATCTTGCCGATGTTGGAGCTGCCGTACTGGGCCAGCCGGATACTCTCTTCCCCGCCGACAAAGCAAGGCATGGAGAGCGGCCAAATCCGCTCGTCACCCAGATGCTGAATCACATGGTGATGGATGTCGCCGAGCTGCTCCATCAGGCTGTCGATGGAGTCGGTGGCCGGGGTAATGAACTCCAGCAGACTCTCCGAGTAGTCGGTGGTGATATTGGGATGGGTCAGGGCCGAGCCCAGCGCCCGGGGATGGTCACTCTGGGCGAGTCGGCCATCCGGCGTGATGCGCAGGCATTCACGTTCGATCCCGCGCCGGATCCCCTTGAGCGCGGTGAGACGCTCCGGTGATCCCAACGCATTCAGCAACTCGGTGAGCGACAAGCTTGTTGTAGTCATATTCACGGCTCATGTGAGGCCGCCCCATCCGGGGCGGCTCTTGATTTTTATAAAGCGTCAGTTACGGCAACTGCAGCGGATAGATGGGAAGATGAAGCTCCTTCAGGGGTTTTTCAAGCTTTTGCTTGTCCCCCACCACCACGATCACCATGTCGGCCGGATTGAGCCAACGGGCGGCACTGGCCTTCAGCGCCTCGGGCGACACCGTTTTGATCAGGTTGTTCTGGGCCTGCACATAGTCCGGCTTCAGGTCATACATCACCATCTGCAGCAGGAAGCCCGCCTTCTGGCCGAGGGTCTCGTAGGAGAGGGCATCCTGCTGGGAGACCGCGCTGCGCATATAGGCCAGCTCGACCGGGGTCGGGCCGCTCTTGCGGTAGTTGTCCATCTCCTTGAGGAACTGGCGGATGGCATCCGCAGTCGCATCGGCCCGCACATTGGCGCCGGTGGCGAAGGTGCCCACCTCGCGGTTGGCGGAGAAGCCGGAGCTGGCGCCGTAGGTGTAACCCTTGTCTTCCCGCAGGTTGAGGTTGATGCGGCTGTTGAAGTTGCCACCCAGATTGAAGTTCATCAGCCCGGCGGTGAAGTAATCCCCCGTGGTATCGAACGGCATGGCGCGACGACCGATGCGGATCACCGACTGGGGCGCCCCCGGTTTGTCGACCAGATAGATACCCGGCTTGGCCTGCTCACCCTTGAGCTTGAGATCCCCCAGAGTCGGCGTGGCCCCCTTCCACTCGGTCAGGAAGCCAAGTTGCTCCTCGATCTGCTTCTGCTCCACATCACCGACCACCACCACTTTGGCGTTGGTGGGGTTGTAGTAGGCCTGATAGAAGTGCTTCACGTCCGCCAGGGTCAGCTTGGCCACATCGGCAGGTACCCCGTCGGTAGGTTGACCGAGGCGGTTCTGCTTGCCGTAGACCAGCTCGCGGAACGCCTGCCCGGCCAGCCACTCGGGCTGCTGCTGGGCCTGTTGCATCCCTTGCAGCAGCTGCGCCTTGACCCGCTCGAAGTCCGCCTCCCGCATGCCCGGGCGCTCCAGCACCTCGCGCACCAGCGCCAGGGTCTGGGGCAACTTGTCCGCCAGCGAGCTGATGGTGATGAGGTTGTTGTACTGGGCACTGGAGACATCAATGCTTGAGCCCAGCTTTTGCAGCTCGTCGCTGAGCTGAGCCTCGGTCAGGCGCACCGTGCCCTGTCCCATCATGGCGGCGGTCAGATTGGCCAGCCCAAGCTGTCCTTTATCTTCGGCACGAATGCCGCCCGGCAGGGCGATCATGATGGAGACGGCCGGGATCTCGTCACTCTTGGTGCCGATGATCTCGATGTTCTTGTCGAGCTTGCCGTGCCAGATGGCGGGCACCTTGACGCTCACCGCCTCGCTCGCCTTGGGCTGCACGCTGCGATCGAAATTGTCTTTTACCGGTCGTTCGGCCAGCGCTTCGTCATGCTTGCTGTAATCCGGCAGCTCGCGCTTGGCGGGGGTAAAGTTCGGGGTGGCAACCTGCCACTCTGTCTTGCCCTTGGGCACCACACTCAGCACCACCGCAGGCTTGCCCGCGATGAACTTGTCGTAGGCGGCCTTCACCTGCTCAGGTGTCACCTTGCCGATGGCATCCAGCGTCTTGAACACATAGTTGGGATCCTGGGCAAACACCTGACCCATGGCGAGCTGGCTCACCTTGCCGGAGACGCTATCCAGACCCCAGATGGCGGAGGCGCGATACTTGGCGATCGCCTTCTCCAGATCTTCCGGCTTGAGGCCGCGCTGGGCGAACTCGCCGATCACCTTGTCCACCTCCCCCTTGAGGGTCTTGAGGCTGCCATCCTGCGACGGATTGGGATAGGCGTAGACGGTAAGGGTACAGGCCAGCTCTTCGCAGTAGTGGGACGCCCCCACATCGATCGCCTTGCCGGTTTTCACCAGCGACTGGTAGAGCATGGAGCTGGCGGAACCGCCCAGTACGTCGGCAAACATGTCGAGCGCAGGCTCCTGCGGGTCACCAAGGGATACGGTGGGGTAGCTGATATAGAGCAGCGGCAGGTGCACCTTGTCCTGCAGCGTCACGTAGCGGGTCTCGGGCAGAGTCACCGGCTTTGGCGTCGGCTCGGCCACGTCCGGACCGCGCGGGATGGAGCCGAAGTATTTCTCGATCCACTCGAGGGCCTGCTTGCTGTCAAAGTCGCCGCCCAGGGTCAGGGTGGCGTTGTTGGGGCCATACCAGCGCAGGAAGAACTGCTTGAGGTCGTTCACATCGACCCGGTCGAGATCTTCCACGTAACCGATAGGCTGCCAGGAGTAGGGGTGAGTACGCGGATAGAGCGCCTCCCCAACCTTCTCGCTCACCAGCCCGTACGGCTGGTTATCGACCCGCTGGGCCCGCTCGTTCTTGACGGTGGCGCGCTGGATCTCGAACTTCTTCTGGCTCACCGCATCGAGCAGGAAGCCCATCCGATCCGCCTCCAGCCAGAGCACTTTTTCCAGCTGGTTGGCCGGCACAGTCTCGTAGTAGTTGGTGCGATCCTTGTTGGTAGTGCCATTCATGTCACCACCGGCCTCGTTGATGATCCGCATATGCTCCTGATCACCGACGTGTTTCGAGCCCTGGAACATCATGTGCTCGAAGAAATGGGCGAAACCGGACTTGCCGACCGTCTCGCGGGATGAACCGACGTGATAGGTCACATCGAGGTGCACCAGCGGATCGGAGCGGTCGGGGGCCAGGATCACGGTCAGGCCGTTGTCCAGCTTGTACATCTGGTAGGGGATGGCGAGCTTGCCCTCCTCCTTGCCCTGTTCGGCGATCAGGGTCGGTGCCGCCAGCACCGGCAGGGTGAAGCCCAGCAGAATCGTTAAAGGTATGACTTTGTTCACGGTAACCTCGTGAGTGACAAAAACAGGCTAGAAAATGTGACTGGCCAGCAGAAAAACCAGGGCATAACGGAACAATTTGCCGAGCCCGATCAGAATGAGAGAGCGCCAGAAGGAGAGGCGCAGCCAACCGGCCAACAGACAGAGACCATCACCGACCACCGGCGTCCAGGCAAGCAGCAGACACCAGTGACCATGTTGTTTGAGCCAGCCTAAGGCTTTTTGTTCCCCACGGCCTTGAAAATCTTCCGGTTTTTTCTTGAAGGTGGCGAGCCAGCCGAGCCACCAGGTGGTCATGGAGCCGAGGGTATTGCCCAGCGTGGCCCACAGCAGCAGGCTCGCCATACTCCACTCCCCCTTGGCCGCCATGGCCCCCAGCAGCACTTCGGAGCTGCCGGGCAGCAGGGTGGCGGAGGTAAAGGCGCTTAAAAAGAGCCACCCCAGCCCCATCTCCATCATCTCGCTCATCCGGGATAGCCGTCGGCCGCAGGCATCCGCAGCAGCAGCTTGCCGCGCACATGGCCCCCTTCGATAGCCTGATGGGCCAGCGCCCCCTCAGCTAGGGGGAATTCACTGGCGAGGGTGACCTTCACCTCCCCCTGACGCAGCAGCATCAACATCTGACCCAGCTGCTTCTGGTCGGGGTGAACCAGCATGCCGACCACCTCGATACCCGCCGCAGCTCCCGCATCCTTGATCTGCTGGGCGGTAATGGTAGGCACCGTCACCAGGCGGCCACCCGGTTTGACACAGGCCAGCGCCGCCTTGCCGCTTTCGCCGCCCACCAGATCCAGCACCAGATCGACCTGACCGGCCTCTGCCACCACCTGTGCTGGCCAGTTCGCATCATGGTAATCCACCATCCAGCGCGCCCCCAGTGCGTGCAGGAAGCCATGGTTGTCGGGGCTGGCGGTAGCCACCACCTCGGCGCCATAGGCGCTGGCAAACTGCACCGCAAGATGGCCGACCCCACCGGCCCCGGCGAGGATCAAGACCCGCTGACCGCTCTGGAGGCCGCCGTGCTCAAGCAGCCCCTGCCAGGCGGTGAGACCGGCCAGCGGCAGCGCCGCCCCCTGCTGCAGGCTCACCCCGTCGAGCTTGACCAGCTCGCTCTCGCTTGCCACCACAGACTCCCCGTAGCCACCGGCGGTAAGGGGAAAACCGACCATGCCGCACACCCGATCCCCCTCGACCAGCGAGGTTACGCCGGGGCCCACTTTCTCTACCACACCGGAGACGTCATAACCCGGTGTCCAGGGCAGCTTGTCCTTGTTCTGGGCCGCCGCCCAGCCAAGACCGGCGCGGGTTTTGGCATCGATGGGGTTCACCCCCGCAAAGCAGATGCGTACCCGCACTTCGCCATCGGCTGGCACCTTATCGAGGGAAGGGTTGAGCTTGAGTACCGAGGGGTCACCGAATGCGGTAATCTGTAGTTGCGTCATTGCACAATCCATCCTGTTGATTGATCAAGGGTCAACAGAATAACAGCGAGGACACCATGGCTCGAATGTTTCTTATTCCTCTGTTGCTGGCACTGGGGTGGTGGGCATTTCTGCTCTACTTCCGCATCCCGCTCAAACAGGGGGCCAAGGGGTTTTACTGGATCATCGGCATCGGTGGCGGACTGGCCGCCTTCCTCAGCCTGATGATGGTGCTGACTCACTGAGTGCCACAGCCACTCGATAACGAAAAAGGCCACCGCGTTCCGGTGGCCTTCTCACTATCCAGATTGCTGCTCCAGCGCCGGATTGAGGTAGTAGTGGCGATTGCTCCCCTGCCCCAACACCCCTTGCGACAGCAGATGGTGGAACACCCGATCCACCTCCTCCAGCGAAAGTGACAGCGCCTGCGCCACCGAGCGCTTGCTGCACTTGAGCTCACCGCTCACCAGCGCACCGCGTACCTGCGCCAGCACTTCGGGGGCCGGCTCGGGGGGCATGATGGGCTCGGGCTGGGCTGCCATCGCCAACGCTGCCTGCGACTCTCTGCGAGCTTGCTCCTGTTGCCAGCGCCACATCCGGCGAAAGCGGTTCTCCTCGCCGATCAGGCTGACGAAGAAGGCGCCGAACACGTCGAGCAGCACCGAGAGGAAGCAGACCAGCAGGAACTGCACCTGACTGATGCTCATCCCCACCCCGTCCGCCAGACTGCTCATCAGCCCCAGCATGGAGGATTGTTCGTTGACCGGTTTGGCATCGCGCTGCTGACGCAGCTCATCCTGCTGCAAGCGCAGCTTGGTATTGGCGTGCTGCAACGAGGAGACGCCACTGGAGATGCGCTCCAGCTCGATGTATTTGCGGGCTGCCTCCTCGTTGAGCTGGATCTGCCGCTCGATGCTGGCGATCTGCTCGTCGAAACGGGCGAGCTCCCGCTCGTGGCGCGCCTGCTGGCTCAACACCGTATTGGTGGCGCTGTTGATGCCACCGATACTGCCGCCGATGGAGATGGCCGCCAGCACGCTGTAGAACAACAGCGACCAGAAAGCGCCACTCAAATCCCGCCGCGCCTTGCGCTCGCCGTACTCGTACCAGACGTAAAACTTGCCCAGCTCGAAGATGATAGCCAAGCCGCCGAACAGCCACTTCATCAGCGGGTTGTCATCGATGGAGAGGAACAACAGCAGGGAGAAGATAATGGAGGCCAGAATGGCCAACCCGGTGAAACTGTATACCGTCGTCAGAGCAAACCACCCCTTGGGGTAGCGCAATGTAGAGGAGTCCTGTGTGGTCATGATGAAGGGGTGTGCTGTGCAGGAAAAGTTGGCTGCCGATTATAGTCGCCAGACTCGCCCAGAGAAGGGCAAATGACTGAATTCCTTCAGATTGGCAACCAGCTGCCCAGAGTGCGACCAAAACGGACAAATCGGCAGCAGAAAAGCGATACAATCCCTCCCTGACTTGATCATGTAGTGAGATGGGGAACAGTTCCGCCCGGGTTCAGCTCCGGTCTGTACACTCATCCACCGTTGCAATTATCCGAGGCCATCATGAACAGTAAGACCACTTTGCTACTCTCCCTTCTTCTGGTTACCGGCAGCGCCGCAGCGACCCAGCAATATCAAGAGAGCAGTGGCTCCGAATTCTCCGTCGATGAGCTTAAATTCAACCTGGACTGGGATGACAAGCAGTTCGGCTGGACCCAGAACGACTGCCTCGACTTGGGGGTCGGCGAAACCGCCCCGGCCGACTGCAGGGCGGTCAAATTCAATCTGGAAGATGAAGAGAACCGCAACCAGCCACCGCAAACCAACCAGCTCCCTGCCAACTCGCAGAGTGGCCAATAACGACAGGAGTACCCTTGCGATGACCCAAGCCAAACACAACCCTGTTATCCAGCGTGGCGCCCTGTGGCTCTCCCTGCTGATGGCGCATGGCATCGCGGTTGCGGCGCCGCCAAGCAAAAATAGCGATGGCATCAAGATCTCCGGTGATGACATCAAGATCAATCTCGATTGGGATGACAAAGAGTACGACTGGTGGCAGGACAACTGCCTGGATCTTGGCATTGGCGACAGCAGGATCAAACTCAACTGCGACAAGATGGATGGCAAGTACCGGGGGCACTACAACCGCAGTATCCACAGCGGCAATAACCCCGGGCAAGGTCACGACAAACAGAAAGATAAAAACAAGGGCAACGGCAAGAAGAACTGAACGCCCTCTCCTGATGCAACAGGGGCCTGGCGCCCCTGTGCTGATTGTTTACCAATAATTCTCCGCACTGATATTGCCCGGCGCCCGCCGCAGGTTCTTGGCCAACCCCAGTGCCAGCAAGGTCTGCTGGGTATCTTTCACCATCTCCGGATTGCCGCAGATCAGCACCTGACTCAGCTCGGGTGAGAACTCCAACCCCACTCGATCCTGCAGCTGACCATTGGCAATCGCCGCCGGGATCCGCCCTGCCATTGCATCGGGCCATGGCTCGCGGCTGACAAAGGGGACATAGCGAAAGCGCTCGCCATATTGCTCGGCAAAGCTGGCGATCAAATCCTGATAGCTCAGCTCCTCGCCTTTACGTACCCCATGCACCAGCACCAGATTCTCGAAACGGTTGAAGGCTTCCCCATCGGCCAGCATGGAGAAAAACGGGCCGATGGCAGTGCCGGTCGAGAGCAGCCAGAGATCGCGCCCGGCGGGCACCTCATCCAGCGTCAGAAAGCCGGTGGCCTGGGATTGCACCAGCAGGGTGTCACCTGCTTGCAGTGAGCCGAGGGACGGAGTCAGCTCACCGCTCGGGATCTCGACCAGATAGAACTCGTGATATGGCGCAGAGGGGGGGTTGACGAAGGAGTAGGCGCGCTGAATGCGGCGATCGCCCTGCTCGAGGGCCAGCTTGGTGAATTGGCCTGCCTTGTAGGGGGCCAGCTCGGCCGCTACCCGCAGGGAGAACAGAGTGGGTGTCCATTCGATGCGTTCAATGACGCGGCCTTCTACCCAAGCCATAAGGATCTCCTCCAGTGGAACAGACCTTCACTCTACCCCCGGGCCGGAAAATAAAAAACCCGCGCAAGTGCGCGGGTTTTCTCTGCAAAAGCGAATCGCTATTACAGGGCAACAACCTGGATCTGTACGGTTGCTTTAACGTCAGCGTGCAGCTGAACAGCAACTTCGTAGTCACCGGTGTTACGCAGAACGTTGCCCATGCGGACTTCGCTCTTGGCAACGGCTACGCCGGCAGCAGTGATGGCTTCAGCCACGTCACGGGTACCGATGGAACCGAACAGCTTGCCTTCGTCGCCAGACTTGGAAGCGATAACCACGGTAGCCAGTTCGGCCAGCTTGGCAGCACGCTCTTCAGCAGCAGCTTTGTTGGCAGCCAGTTTGGCTTCCAGCTCAGCGCGACGAGCACCGAAAGCTTCGATGTTGGCCTTGGTGGCCATAACAGCTTTGCCTTGCGGGATCAGGTAGTTACGGGCATAACCAGATTTCACGGAAACTTGGTCACCCAGACCGCCCAGTTTGGCGATTTTGTCGAGCAGGATAACTTGCATTACCTTTCCTCTATAAATTTCGTTGAGTTAGGCTTAAGTGCCGGGCCGATTCTTACTTGTTGTGCAGATCGGTGTACGGCAGCAGAGCCAGGTAACGAGCACGCTTGATGGCGCGTGCCAGCTGACGCTGATACTTGGCGCGGGTACCGGTGATACGGCTCGGTACGATCTTGCCAGATTCAGTGATGTAGTTTTTCAGAGTAACGATATCTTTGTAGTCGATCTCGGTAACGTTCTCGGCAGTGAAGCGGCAGAACTTACGACGACGGAAATAACGTGCCATGGCCTTTATCCTCTAGTCAGTGATCCAGAATTACTCTTCGGAAGCAGCTTCAGTAGCTTCTTCGCGGCGCTCGTCGTCACGACGGGTGAAGCGCTCTTCTTTGGCCTTGGCCATCGGAGAAACTTCAGTCACGGCGTGCTTGGTGCGCATGATCATGTTGCGGATAACGGCATCGTTGAAGCGGAAGTTGGTTTCCAGCTCATCGATAACGGCTTGCTCTGCTTCTACGTTCATCAGAACGTAGTGGGCTTTGTGCAGTTTGTCGATCGGGTAAGCCAGCTGACGACGGCCCCAATCTTCCAGGCGATGAATGGTACCACCGGAGGTGGTGATGGCGCCGGTGTAACGCTCGATCATGCCGGGAACTTGCTCGCTCTGGTCCGGATGAACCATGAAGACGATTTCGTAATGACGCATTTTAGCTCCTTACGGATTAATTCAGCCTCCGCCCAGGTGCAGCCAGACCTCGGAGGCAAGGAACATAAAGGTGTTTAGTCGCTGCTTTTCTAGGGCGGCGTATTGTACGAAATCACATCCCTCACTGCAACTGACCGCCTTAAATGTTTTTCCCGATGGAAATCATCAGAAACAACAATTGATAATGATTATCACTTAGATCTATTCTCTCTCCATATCCTTATGGAGGGTGATGCCATGCAACCCGCACTGACGACTACGATTCCAGCCCGCAAATTCAAACTGACCCTGCTCGGGCCTGCCTTTATCGCCGCCATCGGCTATATCGACCCGGGCAACTTCGCCACCAATATTCAGGCGGGCTCTACCTTTGGCTACCAACTGCTCTGGGTAGTGGTATGGGCCAATCTGATGGCCATGCTGGTGCAAACCCTCTCGGCCAAACTCGGTATCGTCACCGGCAAGAATCTGGCGGAGCACATCCGCGACCGACTGCCGAAACCGGCGGTCTGGGCCTACTGGGTGCAGGCAGAGATCATCGCCATGGCCACCGATCTCGCCGAATTTATCGGCGCCGCAGTCGGCTTCAAGCTGCTGCTTGGCGTGACCTTGCTTGAAGGGGCCTGCATCACCGCCGTGGTGACCTGGGGGATCCTGATGTTGCAATCCCGTGGCCAGAAACCGCTGGAGTTCGTGGTCGGCGGCCTGCTGTTGTTTGTCGCGGCGGCCTACATCGTCGAGCTGATCTTCTCCCGCCCCCATCTGCCCAGCCTGCTGGAGGGCGCCCTCTTCCCCGGTCTGCCCAACAGCGATGCCGTCTATCTGGCCGCCGGTGTACTCGGTGCCACCGTGATGCCCCACGTTATCTATCTGCACTCGGCACTGACCCAGCACACGCAGGATCAGGGCTCGGTCAGCCAGCGGCTGCACACCACCCGGGTCGATGTGGCGATTGCCATGACCATCGCCGGTTTCGTCAATCTGGCGATGATGGCGATGGCGGCCGCCGCGTTCCACAGCTCGGGCCACCAGCAGGTAGCGGAGCTGGAATCCGCCTACCAGACCCTCACTCCGCTGCTGGGTCAGGCGGCAGCCACCCTGTTTGGCCTCTCGCTGGTCGCCTCCGGTATCAGCTCTACCGTGGTGGGCACCCTGGCCGGGCAAGTGGTGATGCAGGGCTTTGTCCGCTTTACCATCCCGCTCTGGCTGCGTCGCGCCATCACCATGGCTCCCGCCTTCGTGGTAATCGCCATGGGACTCAACACCACCGAAATTCTGGTGTTGAGTCAGGTGATCCTGAGCTTTGGCATCGCGCTGGCCCTGATCCCGCTGTTGATGCTGACCGGCGATCGGGCGCTGATGGGGCAACATCGCAACCATCCGGTCACACAAGCCGTCGGCCGCCTTATCGTTGCGCTGGTGATCGGGCTCAATGCCTATCTGTTGGTCGCCATGATCTAGCGAACCGTAAAACCGAGAAGAGAGGCTCATTAACACTGGTTAATGAGCCCTTTCGCACTTTGGCGTATGCTGCCGCTTTCTCTTCTCATTTATCGTTGCGGGAGCCTTGCCATGGAACATACCCGAGCCAGCTTCGTGCTGGGCCATCATCAGGAGCAAGCCAGCGTGGTCTGCTGCCAGCGTGGCGACACCACGCTGCTGGTCACCAACCTCACCCCCTTTCATCCCCAGAGCCACCTCTGGCCCGATCAGCCGGGGGATGTGGGCCATGCTCGCTGGGAAGGGGGCGAAGCCGCCATTGGCCCTTGCCGGATGGGGGCCATCAGCCCGGATGGCGAGCTGTTTGTCGATACTGTCATTCCGGTCAAGCGGGGTACTGAAGGGTGGCGTTTCGTGGTGGTCCATCCGCTGACCGGTGACCATGAGCTGGCCGTTGGCAGCCAGGTCGAATTACAAGTAGATAGCGCGGCCCGCCACGCCCTGAGTCTGGGCCATAGCGGCTGCCATCTGGCCGCGCTGGCGCTCAATCGAGTACTGACTCCCTACTGGCGCAAGGAGGTAAGCGAGCGTGATGCACTGGGCCAGCCCGACTTCGACCGTCTGGCTATTCAAAGCTCTCGGGTCGAGCCTTGCGGATCGCGGGAGCAGTACCGCATCGGCAAGAGCCTGCGCAAGAAGGGTGTCAACAGCGAGGCGCTGCTGGCAGATCTGGCGCTGATTGAAGAGAAAGCCAACCAGCAACTGGCCGACTGGATCGCAGCAGGGAGCGAAATCCGCCGCAGCCGCGCTGGCGAGGCGATCATCGATTCCCGTTACTGGCACTGCATGCTGGAAGGCCAGGAGGTGACCATTCCCTGTGGTGGCACCCATGTCGCCTCGCTCGCCGAGTTGGGAGAGGTCAAGGTAGAGCTCACTCAAGTGGAAGAGGGCTTTGCCATGCTGACCCGGGTCACGCCAACCGACGCCTGAGTCGCAGACTTGACCACTCAGGGCTAACGCCCAATTGGCAATAGAGAAGTATCGCAAAGAGGGCGCATCATCATGCCCCTCAACGCCCGTCATGACGGGCCGATGCTTCTCTTTTAACCACTCCCTGATTAGAATGCGCCTCCCACAGGAGGCACATCACCCATGAGTAGTACCCAACTACGCACCACCCCGGATCGACTTCGTTATCTGGTTCTCTACGAAGGCATCGGGCTGGCACTGGTCGCACCGCTGATCAGCCAGCTGTTCGGTCAGGGCGTCGCCGAGGTCGGTTCGCTGGCCATCTTCTTCTCCATCGTCGCCACCGCCTGGACCTATGGCTGGAACCTGTTGTTCGACAAGGGGTTGCTCAAACTTTGCGGGCGCACCAACAAGCGACCACTGGACCGCTTCCTGCACGCGTTTGGCTATGAGGCAAGCTTTATGATGCTATCCCTCCCCTGCGTCATGTTCTGGCTCGATTTGGGGGTGTGGGACGCCCTGATGCTGGATCTCGGCTTCGTCGCCTTCTACCTCGTCTACATCATGGTCTTTACCTGGGCCTATGAGCGGATCTGGCCGCTGCCATCCAACCCGCAGACGGCATAAGGCCTCAGCCACAACGAGGCCGACAGAAGGAAAAGTCAGGAAGGACTAATAGGAAGGATGGGAGAATCCCATAAAAACAATGCCAGTCAGCGAGCTGACTGGCATTGGACAAAACAGACTTTCGGACTTACTTGACGGCGTCTTTCAGAGCCTTGCCAGCCACGAATGAAGGCACGTTGGCAGCAGCAATCTGGATCTCTTTACCAGTTTGCGGGTTACGACCGGTGCGGCCTGCGCGGTGGGTGACCTTGAAGGTGCCAAAACCGACCAGTTGCACAGCATCGCCTTCTTTCAAGCTCTGGGTAATACCATTGATGATCTCTTCCAGAGCCACTTTGGCCTGAGCTTTGCTCAGATCTGCTTTGGCGGCAATCGCATCGACAAGTTGAGCTTTGTTCATAACATTTCCTTTATGATCGGGCATTTAGCGCTGGGTCACTCTATGCAAAAAAAAACGCACAGGCAAAGCCTTTATCGAGCCGAACGCGTCAAACGCTGGGGTTTTCATCAAGATCTGCGGAAATAGTCACATTCCACACGCGAAAAACCGTGAGCAGGCCTGAAACCTGCTAGCACGCAGACACAATCCGCTGACTATTTCTTCGCCACTTAACATTATCCCCCCATGGCTATTGACGCTTGCCCAGATTTTCCCTAGTTATAGGTTGTGTCACTGCTCAAACGGCTCGGAATACCGAACAATCGGCCAGCCTTTGCCCCACGGAGGGATAGGGATTATGTTGACGAAACTGGAACAGACCAAGCAGGCGCTGGCAGGCAAGCATAAGGCTATCGACGACTGGCTGGATGCAAGGCAAGCGTTGCTGGTTGGATACATGCAGCTGGCAGGCCTCACTCCGGCGCGGACCAAACAACGCAGCCTGCCCAAAACAGAAGAGCTGCATCAGTTTTGCGACCGGCTGGTCGACTATGTCAGTGCAGGCCATTTCGAGATCTACCACCACGTCGTCACCGCCTTCGAGCAAGCCAGCGGCGAAACACTGGAGCTGGCCAAGCGCATCTATCCCCATATTCGTAACAGCACTGAATTCGCCCTCGAGTTCAACGACAAATACAGTGATGCCGACGAGGCCCAATTGCTGCTACTGGATGATGATCTCAACGAGTTGGGCCCGGTTCTGGAAGAGCGGTTCAAACAGGAGGACCGCCTGGTCAAGGCGCTTCATGTGGTGGAATCCTTGAGTACCCAGCAAGCCTGAATGCCATTTTCGGAGCAAGTTCAAGATACTGGCAACCAAGGTGGATTACACTCAGAGCAATGACCCTAGCGTCCACACTTATTGCATACAGGAGATGAGCATGTCTGAGCGCCGCCGTTTTGCACGGATCCTCTACTTGACCATGGCAGAACTCACCCAGGGGGAACAGAAGTGGCAGACCCAGCTTGTCGACGTCTCCTTGCAGGGAGCCCTGCTGATCCGCCCCGACGACTGGGAGAGCCGTGACAACAAGGAGTACCAGCTCAGCTTTATCCTGAGCGGTAGCGATATCGAGATCAAAATGCAGGTCGAGCTGACCCACGAAGCCAGCAAGAAATTGGGTTTCTACTGCCACCACATCGATATCGACAGTGCCACCCACCTCAAGCGGATGATCGAGCTCAACGTCGGCGACGAAGAGCTGCTCCACCGCGAGCTGGAACAACTGCTGAGCGAACATCTGGAACATAGCCAGCCCTGATGGCAGGTTCCAGCCCATAAAAAAGAGCGCCGAGGCGCTCTTTTTCCGTTGTGCTGTTGTATCGATTGCAATGCTGAGGGATTACAGCGCCTCGAGTGCCTCAGACAGCTTCTTGACCGGCACCACTTCCATCCCTTCGATGGGATGCTTGGGGGCATTGGCGTGCGGCACGATGGCACGACGAAAACCGTGTTTGGCCGCCTCCTGCAACCGCTCCTGGCCGGACGGCACAGGGCGAATTTCACCGGAAAGGCCCACTTCGCCGAACACCACCAGATCCTTGGGCAGCGCCTGGTCCCGGAAGCTGGAGACCATCGCCAGCAGCAGCGCCAAGTCCGCACTGGTCTCCTCGACCTTGACCCCGCCGACCACGTTGATGAAGACATCCTGATCCGCCATCTGCAACCCACCGTGACGGTGCAGCACCGCCAGCAACATAGCGAGCCGGTTGTGATCCATCCCCACCGCCACCCGGCGCGGGTTGGAGAGCTGGGAGTAATCCACCAGCGCCTGCAACTCCACCAGCAGCGGTCGGGTGCCCTCCCAGATCACCATGACGATGGAACCGGGCGCCTGCTCCTGCCCCCGGCTGAGGAAGATGGCGGAGGGGTTGCTCACCTCGCGCATCCCCTGTTCGGTCATGGCAAAGACCCCCAGCTCGTTGACCGCACCGAAGCGGTTCTTGTGGGAGCGCAGAGTCCGAAAACGGGAATCATGACCGCCATCGAGCAGCACAGAGCAGTCGATGCAGTGCTCCAGCACCTTGGGACCCGCCAGACTGCCATCCTTGGTCACATGACCCACCATGAAGATGGCCACATGGTTCTGTTTGGCATAGCGGGTCAGCAGCGCTGCCGCTTCGCGCACCTGTGAGACAGAACCGGGGGACGATTGCACATCCGCCACATGCATCACCTGAATGGAGTCAATCACCATGATCTGCGGCTGCTCCTGCTGGGCAATCAGGCAGATCTGCTCGACGCTGGTCTCGGAAAGCATCCGCAGCTTGTCGGTGGGTAGCCCAAGGCGGTTGGCCCGCATCGCGACTTGCTGGAGCGACTCCTCGCCGGTGACATAGAGGGTTTTCATCCGCTCTGCGAGACCACACATGGTCTGCAGCAACAGGGTCGACTTGCCCGCCCCCGGGTTGCCGCCAATCAGAATGGCCGAGCCGGGCACCACACCGCCACCAAGCACCCGATCCAGCTCCTTGAAACCTGAGGTAAAACGGGGAATTTCGGTGGTGGCGATCTCTGCCAGTGTCTGTACCTGACTGCCGACCGCGCCAGCATAACCGGTGTAACGGGCACTCTTGCCTGCGGGGCTCACCGAGCCGAGACGCACCTCGGTGATGGTATTCCACTCCTTGCACTCGCTGCATTGACCTTGCCAGCGTGTGAAGTCGGCACCACATTCGGAACAAACATAAGCAGTTTTATTTTTGGCCATTGATAACTCGGGGACAGGATGAATTCCTGCTTGATATACTTGTTTGCGACCGACAGATCAAACCCAGAATCGGAAAAGTGACTTTCCGTGGCAGGAACAAATGGATTCAGAACACCAGCAACATCTGATTGAACAACTCGTCCCCTTGCTGCGGGAGAAAGATTTCGAGGAGATCTTCAACCGCATGACCCAGGAGGAAAACAGCAACAGCCGTTTTCTGATCAAGATGGAGCTCAAGCGCAAGTGCTCCCCCTGCCGCAGGGTCATCGACATGCGCGATGAGCTGGAGGATGAGTGCCTGGTGCATGAGTTCGACGGCATCACTCACTTCATGCCCGCCGATGCGATTGCCCTGTTCCAGTCCCAGTGCTATCTCTACCGCGATATCTATACCCTCGGTGTCTACGAGGCGCTGCAACAGTGGCAAAAACAGCACCACAACGCCCGCGTGGATGGTCAGCTGTCGCCGCCGGCCAGCCCCTTCCGGCAATATGATGTCAACACCATTGCCTTTGCCAGTTACTACGGCCGCCGTCAGGAGCGGATGCACTTCAGCTCGCCGGTGCTGATCAAGTTTCAGGATGGTGAGAAGCTGTTCGCCAAGAGTTCCGATCTCTCGCTGGGTGGCATGCGGGTCTCGGTTCCCTATCTGCCGAATTATCACACCGGCGCCCAAGTGGAGGTCTTCTTTACCGGACTGGAGCGGGATAGCCCTAATCCGGTGCTACACCAGCCGGTCGGCTATCAGATCCTTGGCGAAGAGAGCAAAGAAGGGAAATACTGGCTGCGGCTGGTGCGCTCCGGCGAACAGCCCGCCTTTGATGCCTTCCTCAGCGACTTTATCGACGCCAACAAGATCCGCTATCGGGTCAGCGTCGACTATCTGCTCTCCGCCGCCATCATCAAGGGGTATGAGCAGTTCTACCTGCCGCGGATGACCGGCATGCCGCTCTTCTTCGGCACCGGCGACAGCCCCAATCTCGAGATTGCCCTGCGTACCGAGAATAACCAGCACCTGCTGGAGTATTGGCGCGATGAGAAAAACCGCGATGCCCTCGCGGGGCTTTTCAGCGCAGAGCGGATGAAACGGCTCTGCCCGGCCCCCGGCACCACCACCGAGACCATCATCTACTGCTTTACCCACACGGTGCGCAGCCACATCTACTTCTTCTCCGCCACCGCCGAGGAGCTGCGCCAGAGTGGCCTCACCGCCCTCTTCTTCCAGGTGGGCTCACGCCGCCCCAGCTGGCGAGTCTACAAGTTCACGCTGGAGGCGTGCGATCTGGTCGAGGCGGATGTGGGACAACTGCAGGGGCAGGACAACCCGCAGTTGCAAGACATCCTGCTACTCGAGCGGCTCAAACAGATCGGCTATTGCGGCCTGCTGCAGGAGATCGGCCTGGAGTCCCAGCGGGAAGAGTTCCATCAGGAAGGGGTCAGCAACAACGCCAACGAGCTGCAACGCTTTGGTCACGAGCAGGGGGTTGCCCCGTTCGAGATCGAGACCCTGCACTATGTTCAGCTACGCAAGGAGTCGCGCTACATCCACAAGACCGCGGTCGCCATCCATCACAACGGCAAATCCTGGATCGGCTGGACCCGCGACATCTCGACTCACGGCCTGCAAATCGAGCTGGAAGATGCCTTTATCGGCGAGAAAAACGATGTGGTGACCATCGCCCTGCCCCGCTTGCAGGAGCTCTCCAAGAGCATGGATCTGCAGCGCCTCTCCTACCGGCTGGTCAGCCTCAACATGACCCGCACCGTGCTGCACCTCTGCATCGAAGGGGATTCGGATCGCCATACCGGCCGCCAGTTCTTCAGCCTGTTGATCGAGAGCAACCAGAATAAGCTCAAGGCGGCGCAGGAGCAGCGCCGCTATCGTGGGCTGGCACGGGCACTGCGCAACATCTACACCCACCACCTGTTCAACTCGCCGGTCTACGTCAACAAGCTGAAGGGGGCCCCCAAACCGGCCTCCATCGGCAAGTCTCTGCAACCACGCAGTCTGCAGCGGCTGCTGCAAGCCTGTGCCGAGCTGCCGGAGCAGGAGAACCTCTACCCGCTGTTTCAGGGGGAGTTGCTCAAGGAGCTGCTGATGAACCCGCTGCGTGCCATCGAGCGGGAGGACAAACCGAGAGAAGATGAGGTCTATATCGCCAGCATCCAGACCAAGGCCGGCCTGCCCATCTTCAGCAGCCGGCTGGCCAGCAGCTTTGCCAATGTCAAAGAGAAGCGTCAGTTCATCGAGCTGGCGCAGCAACAGGGGGAGTTCTACTCGGTGCTGGTCGGCATCTCCCGTACCGGACGGCCCGACACCAACTTCATCGCCAACGAGTTGGACTACATCGCCAAGTTCGCCATCCACAAGGCGCGCAAGCTGGAAGAGGAGCTGTGGAGTGTGGTGGGGGTAGGCGAACTGACCGATACCACCCAGGCCACCCTGTTCCGCTTTGGCATCACGCCACCGCTGAACTGACGATCCGGAAACAGACAAAAATGAAACAGGGCGCTCGAGGCGCCCTGTTTTTTGTCATGCCGCCTGCGGGTTGAGCAGCCAGTCGAGGATCTGGGGGAAGTGATCCTCCTGGGCCTGCGGGGCGGTCAGCATATTGATGTGGTCATAATCGAGGCGGTTGCCGTTCTCCCGCCCCAATCGGGTGTGACGAGTTGCCGAACCCATCTCGTCGCTGAAGCGGCGCACATCGGTCGGGTGACCCAGCACCTTGTCCGCTTTGGCCGAAATCATCCAGAGCGGTGGCCAGTTGACCCGTGCCGCCGCCTCGTCATAGGCAAAACCGTCGTGAGGATCCTGCCAGGGGCCGCACTTGACCCAGGGGATGGTCTCCTGCAGATAGCGCAGCGGCTCGTCGTCAGCACCGATCTTCAGAGTACGAGCCGCCAGAAAACCACGGCGGCGGGCCAGCCAGGGGGCCAGCCGATTCCAGATCAGATCCACCTTCAGCCAGCGCTCGGGATTGTGCACCGACACGCCGCGCTTGGTGCCAAAAAACAGCAGACTGGCCACCTGCTCCGCCAGCTCGGGGAAGCGCACCAGAGTCGAGGCCATGATGACACCACCCCAGGAGTGGGCTACCCAGTGCACCTTGAAACCATGATGGCGCTCTGCAATCCAGCGCTGCAGGGCGGGCAGATCCTCGGTGATCAGCTCATGCTGACCGTGCTCTGCCTGCTCGGCGATGGCAGGAGTGCTGAGCCCCCGCCCCCGCAAATCAGCCACATAGACCTGATAGCCGTGACGGGCCAGAAAGCAGGCCAGCCCCTTGCCCGATTCGGTATAGAAGATCCGCCCGTTCTCGATGGCGCCATGCACCATCAGGATCGGCTCGCCATGCACGGCGACCCGGGGTTTGATGTGGCGCACATGCAATTGATGGCCACCACAGGGGATAAACAGAGACTGCTGCAACAATTCCATTTTTATTGGTTTCCTCCTTGAAACACTGTCAGCGCTTGTCCCAGCGTTGCTCGCTACAGGCCCGCGCCGCCAGCAGGCAGATCACCCCCTCCAAATCGTGATGATTGAGGGTGGCCGCCGCCTGCGCCCGCACCAGCGGCTTGGCGTGAATGGCAATGCCAAGGCCAGCGACCCCCATCATCTTGAGGTCGTTGGCACCATCGCCGATGGCCACGGTCTGGTCGGCAGCAATGCCGTACTCCTGAGCCAGCTGCTGCAACACCTCGGCCTTGACGCTGGCATCAACGATGCGCCCGCTCACCTTGCCGGTCAGCTGACCCCCTTCCACCGCCAGCTCGTTGGCGAAGATGGCATCGAGCCCCAGCTCGCGCTGCAACTGGCCAGCAAAACGGGTAAAACCGCCGGAGGCGATGGCCACCTTCCAACCCGCCCCTTTGAGGGTATCGACCATCAGCTGCAAGCCCGGCATCCAGGGCATCCATGCCGCCACCTCGTCGAGAATGGTGACCGGCGCCCCTGCCAGAAGGGCCACCCTATTGCGCAGGCTGTCGGAAAACTCCAGCTTGCCCTGCATCGCCGCGGCCGTCACTGCCGCCACCTGCTCGCCGACCCCGGCAAGCCGGGCAATCTCGTCGATGCACTCGATGCGGATCGCGGTGGAGTCCATGTCCATCACCAGCAGGCCGGGCTCCTTCAGGGTCGGTAGCGCGGGCAGATGGCAGAGATCGATCTCCCACTCACCGCTCTTGAGCTCGGCCACCAGCTCGGCAGAAAAGCGATCGCAGCCAAGCAGCAGCTGTGGTACGCCCGCCACCTCGGTGGGAGGATAGAGGGTAGCCGCCATCCCCTGCGCTGCCAACAATGGAGACAAATGCGCCAGATGGGAGGCACCCAGCCCCTTGCCAAACAGCACCAACCAGCCGCCAGCCTGCGGAGTCTCTGTCGGTTGCAACGCATCTGCGCTGAGCTGCCAACAGGGTGAGCCGGACAACAACGCGGGCCAATCGGATAACAGAGGGGGGAGCTGGGACAACAACATAAGGGATACGCCTTCCTTGGTGATCAGGGGGTTAACAATGCTGGCCCAGAGTAG
The DNA here is from genome assembly GCF_051948815.1 of Aeromonas sp. Lyrl_2. Classification (NCBI taxonomy): domain Bacteria; kingdom Pseudomonadati; phylum Pseudomonadota; class Gammaproteobacteria; order Aeromonadales; family Aeromonadaceae; genus Aeromonas; species Aeromonas sp. Lyrl_2. The sequence continues at coordinate 42,491 of NZ_JAYJLJ010000019.1, read as the reverse complement.
CGTATTGCTTTTTGTACAGGCAAGCGCCAAGATCCCGCCACTCCTTGTTACCATGAGGTCTCGCGCTTGCAGCGTCATCTTCCCATCAAACGTGTTCTCAGCCTGGGTGCCGGTATCCTGCTCGGATGCTGGGTGCTCGGTGTGCTCATCCATATGCAGGGTGAAAGCCAGGCCTCGCTGCACAGCGAAGCGCGCAACCGGGCACAGGCGCTGGTCGCCTATGCCGCCCGCGACATGAAACGCTGGATCAAGGAGGAGAAGAGCAGCGAGCTGGAGCGGCTGGCGCGGGATCTGGCGGCGGAGCCGGAGATCCTCGATGCCACCCTCTACGACGGACGCGGCATTCCCCTCGCCCAATCGGAGCAGGCGGTGCCGCTGGAGAGCCTGCTGCCCATCGGCAGCGATAACAAGTCACTGCCGGAGCAGGGCAAAGGACGGATCCAGTTCGTGCAGGAGATCCGGGATGGCGAGCAGACCATCGGCTTCCTGCGTATCACTCTGGAAGAGCAGCAGATGCTGGCAGACAAGGACACCCGGCTCAAGGTGGTGCAGGAGAAACAGCGACTGATGCTGCTGGTCGCCCTGCTGGCCGGGGTGCTCATCTCCTATGGCGTGCGCCGCAACTACATGCGGGTGCGCAAGCACAAGAAAAAGAGTACGCCCCCCGCGCCACCTCCGGAAAATTGATGGCGCAACCAATGAGCAGATACAAAAACGGCGGCCAGAAGGCCGCCGTTTCTTATTCGCGGAGGAATTACTTATCGCCCAACAGGACGGAATCCAGTGCGATTTCGATCATGTCGTTGAAGGTCAGCTGACGCTCTTCAGAGGTGGTCTGCTCACCGGTACGGATATGGTCGGAGACGGTGCAGATGGTCAGTGCTTTGGCACCGTACTCTGCGGCCACGCCGTAGATACCGGCGGCTTCCATCTCGACACCCAGGATGCCGTATTTTTCCATGACGTCGAACATGGAGGGGTCCGGAGTGTAGAACAGGTCGGCGGAGAAGATGTTACCGACGCGCACGGCAACGCCCTTGTTCTTGGCGGCCTGTACAGCATTGGCAACCAGGTCGAAGTCGGCGATGGCAGCGAAGTCGTGATCCTTGAAGCGCAGACGGTTTACTTTGGAGTCGGTGCAGGCACCCATACCGATCACCACGTCACGCAGTTTCACGTCTTCACGCACGGCACCACAGGAGCCCACACGGATCAGGGTCTTCACACCGTAATCAGTGATCAGCTCTTTTGCGTAGATGGAGCAGGACGGGATACCCATGCCGTGGCCCATGACGGAGATACGACGGCCCTTGTAGGTACCGGTGAAGCCGAACATGTTGCGCACGTCGCAGATCTGCTCGACGTTCTCCAGGAAAGTTTCAGCGATGTACTTGGCGCGCAGGGGGTCGCCCGGCATCAGCACGGTATCAGCAAAGGCGCCATCTTTCGCATTGATATGAGGAGTTGCCATTCTCTTGATTCCTTCACACTAGGTTGAGTTTTATTGTTTTATAAATTGCCCGCCGCCGAAGTGGCGGGCGGGTAAATTACAGGAAGCTGGTACCGTACGCCAGTTTCGGCAGGCCGTGGTAAGCCGCGATGCTCTGGCCGATATCGGCAAAGGTCTCGCGACGACCGACGGAGCCAGCCTTGACCGGCTTGCCGAAGAACAGCACCGGAATGTATTCGCGGGTGTGGTCGGTGCCGCTCCAGGTCGGGTCACAGCCGTGGTCGGCAGTCAGCACCACCACGTCGCCATCCTGCAGCAGCTCAAACAGCTCCGGCAGGCGGGAATCGAAATACTCCAGCGCACCGGCATAACCGGCAACGTCACGGCGGTGGCCGTAGGAGGAGTCGAAGTCGACGAAGTTGGTGAAGACGATGGTGTTGTCACCGGCCGCTTTCACCTCTTCCAGCGTGCGATCCCACAACTCGGTCAGACCGGTCCCTTTCACCTGCTTGGTGATGCCCTGCTGGGCATAGATGTCGGCAATCTTGCCGATGGAGACCACCTGACCGCCCGCATCTTTCATGTAATCCAGCACGGTCGGCGCCGGCGGCAGCACTGAGTAGTCGTGACGGTTGCCGGTGCGCTTGAAGTTGCCCTTGCCAGTACCTACGAACGGACGCGCAATCACGCGGCCGATGTTGTAGGGCTCCAGCAGCTCGCGCACGATGTGGCACAGCTCATAGAGCTTCTCGAGGCCGTAGGTCTCTTCGTGGCAGGCAATCTGGAACACGGAGTCGGCAGAGGTGTAGAGGATCGGCTTGCCGGTGCGCATGTGCTCTTCGCCCAGATCGTCCAGCACCTGGGTACCGGAAGCGTGGCAGTTGCCCAGATAGCCCGGCAGACCGGCCTTCTCGACGATGGCGTCCAGCAGCTCCTGCGGGAAGCTGTTGTGGTGATCCTTGAAGTAGCCCCACTCGAACAGCACAGGCACACCGGCGATCTCCCAGTGACCGGACGGGGTGTCCTTTCCGGAGGAGAGCTCCTGCGCAAAGCCGTAGGCACCGACCACCTCGATATCTTTCTTCAGCCCTGCCGGGAAGGTGCCGGAGGCCTGTTCGCAGGCGTGGCCCAGACCCAGCTTGTTGAGGTTCGGCAGATTGAGGGCGCCACGGCCTTCAATTTCACCTGCCGCACACGCCTTGGCGATATGGCCAAGGGTGTTGGCGCCCACATCTCCGAACTTGTCGGCGTCGGCAGCAGCGCCAATACCGAAAGAGTCCATCATCAGAATAAAGGTACGTTTCATGGGTCTTCCCCTTGTTACAAATCGGCCAGGGTGATACGGCGGTACACTTCAGGCAGTGCCTCCGGCCGCTCGCCACCAATCCGGACAGCCGCCTGCACCATGCTGGCAGCCTGAGCATATTGCTCTTCAGTCTGAGCGTGGATCATCGCGATCGGCTTGTCAGCATCAACGCTTTGACCCAGGCGGATAAAGTCGGTCAGACCGACCGCATAATCAAGTTTGTCACCGGCAGCACGGCGACCACCGCCCATGGCGACCACAGCCAGACCCAGCTCGCGGGTATCCATGGCAGTCACGAAGCCGCTATTGGCCGCGAAGACCGGGCGTACGATGGCGGCCTTGGGCAGGTAAGCGTCGTAACGCTCCATGAAATCGGCCGGGCCACCGAGACCAGTCACCATGCGACCGAAGATCTCGGCCGCCTTGCCGTTATCCAGCACCGCCTGCAGCTTGGCGCGGGCATCACGCTCGTCGCTGGCCAAGCCTGCAGAGATAAGCATCTCGGCGCACAGCGCCATGGTCACTTCGTGGATCCGCGGGTTGCGGTATTCACCGGTCAGGTAGCGCACCGCTTCACGCACTTCCACCGCGTTACCGGCGCTGGAGGCCAGCACCTGGTTCATATCGGTCAAGAGCGCAGAGGTGCGGCAACCGGCACCGTTGGCCACGGCCACAATGCTCTTGGCCAGCTCTTCGGAGGCTTCGAAGGTCGGCATAAAGGCGCCGGAGCCCACTTTCACATCCATCACCAGCGCTTCGAGCCCGGAGGCGAGCTTCTTGGAGAGGATGGAGCCGGTGATCATCGCGATGGATTCAACGGTGGCGGTAATGTCACGTACTGCATAGATACGCTTGTCAGCCGGGGCAAGATCGCCGGTCTGACCGATGATGGCGACACCCGCCTCTTTCACCACTTTCAGGAAACGGTCGTTGTCGACCGAGGTCTGGTAGCCGGGAATGGCATCCAGCTTGTCGAGGGTACCGCCGGTGTGGCCCAGACCACGGCCGGAGATCATCGGCACGAAACCGCCGCAGGCAGCGACCATCGGGCCAAGCATCAGGGAGACAACGTCACCCACACCGCCGGTGGAGTGTTTGTCGACAATCGGGCCACCCAGATTGAGGTGATCCCAGGTCAATACCATGCCGGAGTCGCGCATGGCGCAGGTCAGGGCAACCCGCTCATCCATGGTCATGTCTTTGAAGTAGACCGCCATCGCCAGCGCGGCAATCTGCCCCTCGCCGATGGTGTTCTTGGTAATGCCCTGAACGAAGAATTGAATTTCTTGGGTACTGAGCGCTTCACCGTTGCGCTTCTTGCGAATAATTTCTTGAGGCAAAAACATCTTTCATTCCCTCCGCCATTGCTGGCGTTACACAAGCCTGAATCCTTGCCCGCACACCGCATGGTGGGGGCTAACAGGGCGGACAGCAGTCCGCCCTCTCATCAACCTATTAGTAACCGCTGGTGTTGGCTGGCTTGTCGCCATGCCCCAGAGTGGCCAGCAGACTGGCCAGCAGGCTGGATGCACCAAAGCGGAAGGTACGGGCGGACACCCAGTCGTTGCCGAGGATCTCTTCGGCCATAGCCAGGTACTGACCGGCAACGGCTGCGTCTTTCACGCCACCAGCTGGCTTGAAGCCGACTTTCGGATTCTTGGCCTTGATCACTTCCATCATGATGCGTGCTGCTTCTGGGGTCGCATTGACCGGCACCTTGCCGGTGGAGGTCTTGATGAAGTCGGCACCAGCATCGATACAGATCTCGGAAGCGCGACGGATCAGCGCTTCCTCTTTCAGCTCGCCGGTTTCGATGATCACTTTCAGCAGCACGTTGGCACCACAGGCCTCTTTACAGGCTTTGACCAGATCAAAACCGATCTGTTCATTGCCAGCCATGAAGGCGCGATACGGGAACACCACGTCCACTTCGTCGGCACCGTAGGCGACTGCGGCACGGGTCTCGGCCACGGCGATCTCGATGTCGTCGTTGCCGTGCGGGAAGTTGGTCACGGTCGCAATGCGTACGTCGGCTGCGCCGATCTCACGCAGGGTTTTGCGAGCGATAGGGATAAAACGGGGGTAGATGCAGACGGCGGCGGTCAGGCCAGCCGGTGACTTGGCCTTGTGGCACAGGTCGATCACCTTCTGATCGGTGTCGTCATCGTTCAGGGTGGTCAGGTCCATCAGGTTCAGGGCGCGCTGAGCGGCCACTTTCAGATCAGTCATTCTGTTCTCCAAAGTCTCGATTTAATCCAGATAACCGGGCACCACCATACCATCCAGCGATGGATGCACAGGCAGTAATCCCCAGCTATACGGGAATGGAATTACAGTGCGAAGGCACCGGCACTATCGGGATGTTATTCAAAACACCCTGCAGGCACTGCGACTGTAAATAAGGCAAGAGCCCTGTCACTTTCTTACAAAAGTGCGGACTTGGTTCCATGAAGACTTGAGAAAGGCCGACAACATCTGACCCGACTTCCCAATCAATTCCATTTGACCGCCAACACCCGATTTCATCGAGCATTAGTCATTGCCAGCACCCTGCTGGCAACGCCTATTTCAGCCGAGATACCCCCTGTTTGCAAGCCGGATTTGCCAATTTCAGAGGTACCTCACATCTGGCAAATCCAGGTCTAAAAAAGCCTTACGAAAAGAAACGAGTCAGGATCCAGGAGTAGGCCAATCCCCCCAGATAGACCCCGACGATCCCCATTACCCCGGACAAAACGGGAGGCGCCGGGATCGGCAATTTGAGGAAAGAAAACAACAAACCAACTATAAAGCCGGCCACCATCGCCAGTAGCACTTCATTCATATAACCTCCGATTTGACTCATTTTATTATTAGTTTAGATAGGAAAACGGTTGTCACCGCTCCATACGCGAACGCCACGGCAGATGCCGTGGCGTTCGTGTTTATACCCTGTCAGTCAGGCGGCGATTACATGCCGGACAGTGCCAGGAAGAAGCCAGCGATGGTCGCAGACATCAGGTTGGACAGAGAGCCAGCCAGTACGGCTTTCAGACCAAAGCGTGCAATGGTGCCGCGGCGGTTCGGCGCCATGGACCCCAGACCACCCAGCAGGATGGCAACAGAGGAGAGGTTGGCAAAACCACACAGCGCGAAGGAGATGATCGCCTTGGTGTGATCGGACATGGCCACACCGTTGATCAGCACTTCGTCTTTCAGGTACGGAGCGAAGTTCAGGTAAGCCACGAACTCGTTCACTACCAGCTTCTGACCGATGAAGGAACCAGCAACCACTGCTTCATTCCAGGGCACACCGATCAGGAAGGCCAGCGGGGAGAAGATCCAACCCAGCAGCAGTTCCAGAGAGAGTTGCGGATAACCGAACCAGCCACCCACACCGGAGAAGATACCGTTGATCATAGCGATCAGACCGATGAAGGCCAGCAGCATGGCGCCGACGTTCAGGGCCAGTTGCATACCGGCAGAGGCGCCAGCAGCAGCAGCGTCAATGACGTTGGCAGGCTTGTCATCCAGCTCGGCATCGGCAGAGCTTTCGTCGTAGTTCGGGGTCTCGGTCTCGGGAACCAGCAGCTTGGCGAACAGCAGACCACCCGGTGCAGCCATGAAGGAGGCAGCAATCAGGTACTCCATCTTCACGCCCATGGAGGCGTAACCGGCCAGTACGGAACCGGCAACGGAAGCCAGACCACCACACATGACGGCGAACAGCTCGGAGTCAGTCATCTTGGCGATGTAGGGACGAACTACCAGCGGCGCTTCGGTCTGACCGACGAAGATGTTAGCGGTTGCAGAGAGGGATTCGGTGCGGGAAGTACCCAGTACTTTCTGCAGACCGCCGCCCAGCAACTTGATGACCATCTGCATGATGCCCAGGTAGTAGAGCACTGCAATCAGGGAAGAGAAGAAGATGATGACCGGCAGAACACGGAAGGCAAAGACAAAGCCGCCGCCACCGAACACTTCAAACATCTTGTTGCTGACCAGACCGCCAAACAGGAAGTCGATCCCGTTCTGGCCGTAGCTGATCACGCTGGATACCGCGTCGGACACGCCGACCAGGATATCGCGACCAACCGGAACATAGAGAACAAACGCCCCCAGACCGGCTTGAATTGCGAACGCACCAACAACGGTACGAACGTTGATTGCCTTGCGATTGCTGGAGAACAGCACCGCGATAAGGACGAGCGTCGCCATCCCTACCAGACCCATGAACAAATTCATTATTATCTTCCTCTAGTAGCACCTGACTTGTTAGCGAGTTGTTATTAAACCCAACTAATCAAGGGGAGCGCATTATACTAATTAAAGTCCGATAAAATAGAATGCTGGTCACATTTTATCGTTATCAAAATGTCCAAGTGTCACAAAATTAGACAGCAAACGATTTTTACGCTCATTTTTTTTCCTGACAACTAAATCAGGTGTTGCGAATTTGTTTCATGGCTATTGGTCGTGATGGAAAATATGCCGGGCAGTTTCAAATAACACCTCGGCAACATCTGCCGATGGTTCATCCCGCAAGGTCATCAATATTTCCGCTATTTTCGGCAGCGCTTCCGGGGTATTCCGGGTGCCTTGTGCGCCTTGCAACGGCATATCGGGCGAATCGGTTTCCAGCACCAGAGCCTCGAGCGGCATGGCCCGAAATACCTCTCGCGTCTTGTTCGCCCGTTCAAAACTGATAACCCCGCCCACCCCGAGTCGAAAGCCCAGTTGCCAGAAGGCCTCCGCCTGCTGCAACGAACCGCTGAAAGCATGGATCACCCCGCCACGAGGCGGCTTGAAGCGGCGCAACAGCTTGGCCACAGTGTCATTGGCACGCACCGAGTGGATCATCAGGGGGAGCCCGGCCTCTGCAGCCAGCCGGATCTGAGCCTCAAACAGCGCAAGCTGCCCCTCCTGCGGCACGTGAGAGCGCAGGTCCAGCCCACACTCGCCTATGGCCACCAGCCCGGCAGGCTGGCTCATTACCAGCGTTCGCAACCGCTCCATCACCCCCTCCCGCTGTTCACCTGCATACCAAGGATGAATGCCCAGACCATAAAAGAGGCCGTCATGCTGATCTGCCAGTGCCATCACACGAGTCCAGTTATCCTCTGCGATGGCAGGAATGATATACTCCGTCACCCCCAATGCCCGACAACGGGCCAGCAGTGCCTCCCTGTCCTGGTCGAACACCGGAAAGTCGAGATGGCAATGGGTATCTATCAGCTGCATATCACTCACACCTGTTTGCGGTATTTAATGGGTCATTGAACATGATGAACAACAGAAACAACGGCTTTACCCTGATTGAACTGGTGCTGGTGATCATAGTGCTGGGGATCCTGGCCGTCACCGCCCTGCCCCGCTTTATCAATATCAAGGATGATGCCCTGAAAAGCACGGTCTCGGCGACCGCAGGCAGCTTTGCCAGTGCAGTTCAGCTGGCTCATGCTGGCTGGGCGGTGAAAGTGCAGGGGCAAGCGATCGCGCTATATAACCTGAGCAGTTTTGGCAACAGCACGATAGACATCAACCGCTATGGCTGGCCGGCGGGGACAAAAGAGGATTACTACAAACCGGTAGACACCCCCTATCAGACTGGCTCCGGCAACCATATCTCGGTCAATAATTCTGAGGATTGCGAGCTGCTATTTAATAACCTGCTAGATGGCAGCCAAACTGTTGCCAGTGTAGAGCTCAACAGCGGAGTTATTCCAGAAGGGGTTGATTACCTGTCCAGCGATATTAAAACAAAGCATAAAGATGAAGATGAACCGAACGAAGAACACAATAACTGCCGCTATATCCTGCGCGACTCAATCAACCGCTTCCAGACCAACCCGGATTATCGAAACGGCCTCGGCTTCGAGTACAACAGCGTTACCGGTGCCGTGACCCGCAATTTTGATTGAGCTCAGCCTCTTCTGTGCAAGCTCGCTCTTTGCTTGAATCATCATCATAACGAACCGGCGTGCAGCAGCGCCGGTTCTCCTGAGTGAGCCCCCACTCCTCGCACCACGCGTCGTAACGGGCCAGCCAACGCAGCAATACCCCTTTCATCGTCACACCTCCGCCAACGGATTCGGTTCAAAAACCATCCTAATCAGAGTCGGCAAGGTGAGCAAGCCATCCCCACTATTGCGGTCGGGCGAGATAAAAAAGAGCCGGTCAGCATGGCTGACCGGCTCTTTTAACATTCCCTGAAGAGGTTATCCGATGAGCAACAGATCATCCGCCTCACAGGCTCTTCAGTTTTTCTTCCGGCAGTGCCAGCTCGTCGTTGTGGTTAACACCGATACCGCGCTCCAGCACATGACGGGCGATGGCGTGCGCCTCTTCCAGCGAGTGCATGCTGTAGGTGCCGCACTGATACTCGTTCAGCTCGGGGATCTTGGCCTGATCCTGCACGGTCAGCACGTCGCTCATGGCCGCCTGCCAAGCTGCACCAACACGGGCTTCGTCCGGCGCGCCGATCAGGCTCATGTAGAAGCCGGTACGGCAACCCATAGGAGAGATATCGATGATCTCCACGCCATTGCCGTTCAGGTGATCACGCATAAAACCGGCGAACAGGTGCTCCAGCGTATGGATACCGCGCTCGGAGAGGATCTCCTGATTCGGTACGCAGAAACGCAGGTCGAACACGGTAATAGTGTCCTTGTTCGGGGTCTGCATGGTCTTGGCCACACGCACCGCTGGCGCTTCCATACGGGTGTGGTCAACGGTAAAACTGTCCAATAGCGGCATTTCTGACTCCTGATTTGGTTACCAGAACCAGCCCCCACGGGAGAGCTGATCCTTGCATTGACGGTACTGGGCGCCGTAGCGCTGGGCGCGAGCCTCTACCTTGCGAGAGGTCTTCATCAACCACCCCTTGCTGCGATAGCTGCCACGCCGGTAGCCACCCCACCCTTCGTGATAGTTGAGGTACTGGCCATAGGCATCCCACTTGGAGGTGCCATTGAGCCGCTGGGCTTTGTTAGTGTACCAACCCATAAAATCGATGGCGTCGGCAAAATCATCGCGGTCACTCCAGCTGTTGCCGGTTTCTCGCTGGTAATCCGCCCAGGTTTCATCTTTGACCTGAGCATAACCATAAGCCGAACTAGCCCGCCCGGTCGGGATGAAGAGGAAATACTGCATCGGCGGCTGGGCATCATGTACGTAAGAGGACTCCTGATACATCATGGCCATCACCACATGGATCGGCGTCCCCCACTTCTCGTTCATCTTGAGCGCGGCCTTGTGCCAGTCCGGCTTCTCGCGAAAGATCTGGCACAGATTCTCCGGCTGGGCCGGTGGACGGGTACTGCAAGCAGTCAGGCCCGCCAACAGGCTGGCCACGACCACAAAACGCATCCACCCCATCAAATGAGGTCGCGCTTCACGCCGCTGGTCAGGTAAAGAGATAGCCAAGGTCAGATCGCGTCTTCGTTCTCTTCGCCGGTACGGATACGAATGACACGCTCCACCTCGCAGACGAAGATCTTGCCATCACCAATCTTGCCGGTACGGGCGGTGTTCTGGATCGCTTCCAGACAGGCATCGAGATCCTCGTCCTGCACCACCAGCTCCACCTTCACTTTCGGCAGGAAGTCGACCATATATTCGGCACCGCGATAGAGCTCGGTATGGCCCTTCTGGCGGCCGAAGCCTTTGACTTCGGATACGGTCATGCCGTTGATGCCGATCTCGGCCAGGGCCTCGCGCACATCGTCCAGCTTGAACGGTTTGATGATGGCTTCAATCTTCTTCATGGTGACTCCTTACCAGTTCTGTTTACCGAACCCGGATGTAATGGGGTAACGGCGATCCTTACCAAAGTTGCGAGCCGTAATGCGGGGCCCGACCGCCGCCTGACGGCGCTTGTATTCGTTGAGATCCACCAAGCGGATCACCTTGCGCACCACCGCTTCCTCGAAGCCTTCTGCCACCATGTCGGCGACCGAGGCATCCTCTTCCACGTAACGCTTGAGGATGGCATCCAGGATGTCGTATGGCGGCAGGCTGTCCTGATCCACCTGATCCGGTGCCAGCTCTGCTGAAGGGGGGCGGTCAATAACCCGCTGCGGGATCACATAGTCGACCGAGTTGCGATATTCGCACAGTTTGAAGACCAGCGTCTTGGGCACATCTTTCAACACATCGAAGCCACCGGCCATGTCGCCGTACAGGGTGGCATAACCGACCGCCATCTCACTCTTGTTGCCGGTAGTCAACACGATGCGGCGACGCTTGTTGGAGAGCGCCATCAGCAGTACACCGCGGCAGCGGGCCTGCAGGTTCTCTTCGGTGGTATCGCGGGCGGTGCCTTCAAAAAGCGGCGCCAGCTGGGTCATAAATCCTTCGAACATCGGCTCGATGGAGATGATGTTGAACTCAACCCCCATCCGCTCGGCCTGCTCCTTGGCATCTTCCACACTCATCTGGGCGGTGTAGCGGAACGGCATCATCACCGCCTGCACCTTGTCGGCCCCGATGGCATCGGCCGCGATGGCCAATGTCAGCGCCGAGTCGATCCCACCGGAGAGACCCAGCACCGCGCCGTGAAAGCCGTTCTTGGTGACATAGTCGCGCACTGCCAGCACCAGCGCCTGATAGGTCTCGGCCAACGGCTCCAGCAGCGCAGCGGGTTCCCGCTCCTTCACCGGCTGGCCATCAGCAAAACGTACCAGCGCCAGCTCTTCGGCAAACGGGGCCAGCTTGTGAGTCAACTCACCCTGGCTGCTGAACACCTTGGAGCAGCCGTCGAAAATCAGCTCATCCTGACCGCACACCTGATTGAGGTAGACCAGCGGCAGACCGGTCTGATCGCAGCGCTCCGCCATCAGCTCGCGGCGGATCCAGGGTTTCTCCTGATCGTAGGGCGACGCATTGATGGTGAGCAGCAGCTCGGCACCTGCCGCCTTGGCGGCCAGCGCCGGACCCGGCTGCCACAGGTCTTCACAGATGAGCAGCCCCAGCTGGTGACCACGGAACGGCACCACGCAGGTCTCGGTTGCCGCGGTGAAGTAGCGCTTCTCATCAAACACGCCGTAGTTGGGCAAGTCCTGCTTGAAGTAACGGGCAATCAGCTTGCCCTGCTCATAGAGTGACGCCGCGTTGTAGAGCGCATCTCCTTCACGCCAGGGATGCCCTACCAAAATGGCACAGTTGCCCTGCCATTCGGCAACACGAGCCAACGCGGCTTCGACCCGCATCATCAGATCGGCGCGCAGCAGCAGATCTTCCGGTGGATAGCCGGTCAGGGCCAGCTCGGAGCAGACCAGCAGATCGGCACCTTGCTGCTCGGCCTGAGCCGCCGCAGCGAGCACTTTGTCAGTGTTATCTTCGATGGCGCCTACCGTCAGATTCAACTGGGCAAGCATCAGAGAGAGGGCTTTTGCCATGGCGATGCATCTTGAATTCGAAAATGATGGGGAATGATAAAGAAAAGGGGGGCAATCTGCCAGTTCAAGACAGGCGTAACCGTGTGACAGCAACCAGCGGGAAGGATAAGCTGTAGATAGTCACGGAACGACAGGCCTTCGCAGATATGAAAAACGCCGGATTTACCCTGATGGAGTTGATGATAGCCATTGCGCTGGGCGTCATTCTGTTGGGGATTGGTATTCCTTCTTTGGGCTCTCTGCTCAAAGACAGCACGGCTAACTATGAAAGCGAGCGGTTGATTAAGCTCCTGCGCTTTGCGCGCACCCACGCTATCAGTGACCAACAAACCGTCACCGCATGCCTAATAAACAACAATAACGAGTGTGTTGAACAGGATCCGGTTCAATTATTGGTTTTCATCGATGATGACGGTAATGCCGAGCTGGACGAAGGGGAAGTAGAACTCGCACGCACACCAGCTTTTACTCCAGATGCCACCATCAGTTCAACCAGACCCCGAGTCTTGTTTGCTGCTGATGGAACCAGCCTAGGTACCAATATGACCGTAAGGGTCTGCATCAGCGAAGAACCCAGAGTTGATGTTGTAATCGCAGCATCAGGTCGCAGCAGTAAATCCGAAACCACCAGCATTTGCCCTTGACCACTATCTTGGCTGCAGTTTCTCTTGCCGTTGCGCAGCCTCAAGATTGAATGGCTGCTCGGTTGGCTGACACTCGATAACTCTCTTCACCATCAGGAGTTGCCCATTCAGTTCAAAACCTTTCTTTTGAAAGACGATTTCAACACTCTGGCTATCCTTTATCGTTCCCTGAATAACGACATAGGTATCATTTGCCAACTCGACATAGCATTTTCTATCCACGACAGCATAGACATTGACTGCATTTAACAACGCCATCAGCCAGAGGATCATTTTCATTGTGACTCATCCTCATACAGGTATATTTTCTTGGGCGTCATATCCATTTCAGCCTCCTCCGCCCCTTCCGAACACTCCCCCTCGCCGGTACAGCGCTCAGGAACCCCTTCTCCTTCGTCTTTGAGAATCACCTCTTCACCCGGGGCACCACCAATAATCCGGATCTTTGAATCATCACCAGCATGGATCACTAGATCATCGGCCACCTTGTTATTGACTTCCACATAGCGTTCCGGGATTTCATTACCATCCTGATCCAGCACATATTTGAAAGAGGTACCGTAATGCATGTCGACCATATACTGCCGCATGGCGCCTATCGACTGGATCGTACACTCCTCGAATGACTGAACCTGCGGCAAAAAAGAGGTGAAATAGAGCTTGCCTTGCAGCACAACCCCAGACCCCATCGACTTCTCTCCTGACTCGGCTAGCCAATATTTCCAACCCAATTTACTGGTAATGGCAGCTCTCAAACTAAGCTGGTCATTGGTGTCCGTGACACCAGCCAGAGGATCAACCGATACGTCATACAAGTCCGTCATCGTGATAGGGGCTGGAGCAGCAGTGTTATAACTCTTGGTAACTACCCCGTAGTCACGCAACATAAAATAGGCGTTTTGCACGGTAGACTCGGACGATGGGCGGTTTCGATCACCAGAACCAATCAGCACTGCATCGAATGGCCTATCTTTGAACGAGAAATAATCTTCGCCACTAATTACCGTCTTGGTCACTTGCTTGTTTATAGTACGTACCAATACAGGCTGAGTGAAAAAGCGGCGGTCATTAGCCTGTACATCATCAGACCCAAGACTGGCAAACTTGAAAATACTCCAGGAGCTAGTACTGGTTGAAGGCATATCCAGGCGCCAGATATTGCCGCCTGTATCACCAGCATAAATTCGGTCAGTTTTCCCATCACCATCACTGTCTAGAGTGGAAACTGACCCCGGCATGCTATCAACCATCGCAGTCACCTGCTTGTTGGTACTGGAGCCAGCTCCAGGTGTTGCGCTGAACACAAGAGCACCACTATTGGCATCGACCATGTAGACGCCCATACCCTTGCTGTCAGAGCTACCTATCCCGACTTTACTCTTATTGACATCGTAACCACCGGAAAAAACCATCACCAATCGCTTGTTGCTCGGAGGAGCATCCCAAGGAATATAAGCCACCTCCGGTACTGACCAGGTTTCCCCCAGTAATGAGAAGCCCACAGTCTGACTATTGATCGTCCATTTCAAACTGGGGGCATCTGGATTGGTAATATCGAGTGCATAGTAGCTACCCCCCCCCCCTCGCAAACCGAAAAGCAGCCAGACAAAGTCTCCCTCTGATGCCTTGATAACACCATTCCTATTGGCATCCTTGATCAACGCAACCGGTGAAGCATCAACACCGTAGATATGATCGCCAGACTCGGCATTGAGACGTAGAGCTTCTTGCCTGGGCAACAGTTCATAGGGGATCATGGCCCAGCTTTCATCAACCGTACTACCGAGATCTTTGAACATATGCAGGAAACCAGCATTGGTTCCCATCAGGATCCGCAAGTCAGGAGTACAGGTGCTCTGGCCTGAAGCAATGGAGCAACCATAATTGACCACCAAAGGACGAGAGTGCAGGGGGTCTCCCACTATGTACGGCCGAATAGTGGTACTGGCATCATAATCTTCATCGTCCACATCGACACCTTTTGTCCAGTCGATCTGTCCGTCAAGCTCGGTGGCACTGGCCAACCGCATGTAGCTGGCCAAATTGTCGGCAGAGCCTGCGATCGACACCAAATTGGCTTTGTTAAAAGCGTCCAATCGCTTGGGCGATGCAACCGTATTGATCACATAAAGATTACGATTGGTCTTCTCTGCCAACATGGCCTGCACGCCGCCCTTGGCAACCAGATTGCCATCCCGTTCCGATGACCAATAGGTCTGAGCCTGATCCAGAATGGAACCATCTACCTTGATGGCGGGCAAACCGTTAACATCTGCCACATACCCATCACCAGACAAAACCAGCTTCTTCAGGTTACCCTTCCAGCGCGGTCCGGTATCAGGCTCGAACATGGCGTAATAGATATTATTGAGGCTGCGAGTCCGGTCAAAGTTGTTAGTGGTGATAGCTGGCGACACCAGAGAGGTGTTTATCCGCAAAATGGCTAACAGGGAAGACCGCAACGCCTGAGTGAGCGCTTCAGCACTGACCGCAGGGTAATATTGACCGCCTCCACGTCTCGCCGTTTCTGCCAGCAGATTGCCCGCCCCAGAGATCGCGTCATCACCAAATCCCACGGTAAACGTGGTAACAGTCTGCTTGCCGGGCGATGAAGTGTTTACATCCTTGTTCTTCATGTAGCCAGCCATCGCTGCCAGATAGCTCTTGGAAGTGCCGGAACCATATCCCACAGTTGAGCCGTAGGCAGCCCGTTCATCTGGGCTTAGCGAATCCGTCAACGCTTTTACTGCACTATCAGCAGCCGTATCGCTGGTAGGCGCTCCATCAGTGACATAGATGACATAGCCATTATTTGAACATTTGTCATAAGGCGAGGTGTAAGTACCTTCCGGATCTTCAGCAAGCTTGTCCCGCGTACCACCTTGCTTGCCATACAGTACAGATTGCCCTCCGTAGAAACGATAAGCCTCATAGAGGGTTTCACATAATGGCGTATTGGTCGTAGCCGACAGGTCTTCCACAGTATTGAGCAAGTCCTGTTCGGCAGTAATGGTGCCGACAATATCGTCGTTACTGAGAATGCGGCGTACCACTCTACCACCATTGGTGCTGGTACTATTGTTGGTATTGAAGATGGCCAAGCCGAAATCAACCCCAGGAGTGGAGGAGATCACCGACTTGACCGCATCCTTGGCGATACGCAAGCGTGATTCAACGGCATAACCCGTCGGCCCGTAATACCAGCGAATATAGTTGGCCGTGTAGAGAGTTACACTGGTATTGCTACCCGATGTGGCATTATTGGCATTAGCGGTGTAATACCACTCGCCGCGAGTGTTGCTGGTTTTGTCGACCGGATAACCATCGCCGACAGCCCCCACCTCCAGCGTTCCGTTGAAAGGATTGGCAGGATTGCGGTTCTGAATATCCTGCTTGCAGTCGACAATGGTGATGTCATCTTCGTACTCGCCAGAGATGGTCTCCCAATCACCCTGACGAGGTAATCCATTGCGATAACTTGAATAGACATACGTCCAGACTTGGGACTGAAAATAACCGACAGTGCTTAGGGGGGTCTTTGATGAGGCGCAAGCATTGATGCTGTCGCGAAAACGCTGAGAACTATTGATGGCTGGCACATAACCATCGGTCGAGTAATAGATATAATTACGCGAGTTACTGGTATCAGGATCCCGGTTCAGCGCTGGATAGACAGTGGCAGGATTATACTTTTCCCGCTCCAGCGCCATGGTTTCGGCCATACTGCCAGAGTTGTCGAAAATGATCAGCACCTTGGGCCGATAATCTCCCGCTTTCGAGAAGTCATAGATGAACAGTTCTGTATCATCCGAGTAAGCATCGCTGGCGACAGCTGGCACACTAAGTGCACACAGGGCCATCAGCCACAGTTTTCCATGATGTAGCATCGCTGTCGCTCCTATTCAGCCGTCTTTAACAATGGCTGTTCGACTCCAACCGTCCACGTCATAGGACGCCCCTGTTTTCCGTACGCTTGGCTTGCCTCTAGCTCTACATAACGGCAGGCTGGTATGACGTTCTTGCTGGTCGCGTCAAATCGGCGCTTGCACACTGTTTCACTTCTATATTGCATGGTGGCGTTACCCATAGAGCCACTCACTGTTGACGTTGCCGTCGAAACAGAAGGCATCTGAGCAATTTGGGTAGCAAGCCCTGCTTGCTGCATGGCGCCACCTATGATGCCCTCTACTCTGTGTTCGACTTGCTGTAACGCTGCCGCCGCTCCACTAGCACGTAAATCCATACCCCCAGATTGCATCAACACCACGGCAATCAAAGTCAAAGGGGCCAGAATCACCAGCGCCACGATCAATGCCACGCCACGTGAATGCTTCACTACCCACCTCCCGCCATCACCATGGGATTACGCAGTACCACAGTACTTTCCAGCAACAAGCGTCGAAACCTATCCCCATTGCCAGCCACCCTGATATCTCCCAGTTGATAGACATTGTTGTTGGTATAGCGACTGGATGCCTGCAGCGAGCGCACAAGCAAAAAAACACGGACTGCGATGACCCGCCCCTCGCCCCACTCTTGCGAGGTGACTGCATCTATGGCGGAAAACTTGTCTACACGACCATCCGGCACATTGCTGGTATCGACCCCAAACAACAGCACCATGCGTTCAATACCATCAACCAAAGCCCCAGATATCAACCAAGAACCGCCATCAGCAGTGAGGATACGCTTGCGCAGTTCAAAACCACCACGACCATTAGGCGAGAGGTAATAGACATGATGCTGGTACTCCCAAATCTGACGCATCGGCATGGCCGCCTCGGAAGGCGCAGTCTCATTACCTCTGAATAAATGAGCCTGTTGAGTATTGGTGGCCATATAGAAACGATTGGCATCCAGTCCTCCTGTCACCGGATTGCCAATCAGGCGCTTGATACTGATAACATCCGAGCCGGCAACGCGAGTAGAGGATGAGATACAGGCAAAACCACTCATGGTGCCTGCAGCACTGATATGAGTAACCCACAGCGGGCGTACTGGAAAAAGGTTGGAGGGTAGACTCCCTTCATTTCTCTCATCCAGGCAGTCATTTGTCACGGTAGCATCAGCAGACAAAGTGAGCTCATCACCAGCAATCAGAGCCCCCCCCGTGAAATCCCCCCAAAACCCGGCCCAGCGTAAATCCTGAGTGATGAGGCGCATGGCAATTCGACCATTTTCGAGCAGCTCACTCTGATCGAAGGACTCATTGGTGGTAGCGCGTGAGGCCACAAAAATACTCATCACCCCACCGAGCAGAAAAACACCAATCACCATTGCGATGAGCCATTCAACCAGCGTAAACCCATGATGTTTCATAGCGTTGTCATCAGAACAAACTGACGCCTCGTTAAATCAACACCTGCAATTCCACATGCCGTCGTAATTGCTGATGCAACGCCATTTGTCCCATCATGAGATGATTCACGTCCAGCCCAAAAAATTGAGACCGTCAATGCATTGCTGGCTCCCTTGATAATGCAGCCGGTGGGATTTTGTAATGTTGCTCCGGCCCCCGAAGCTGCACTTCCCATTAATGACTGTCGCCAATAATAGAGATCGAGATCCCGTAACTGAGCATCGCTACAGCTGCTCATAGTGCCATTTTCATTAGCGCAGGATGGCAATGATGAAGTGCCAGCGCTGACAATCCAGGTATTGTTAGCTTGTGACTCCCAGACTCCACGGTTGACTCTGAGCCTCTCAACCATATCGTTAGCCAACCAACTGGCTATTGTGCGCTGTCGGGCTTCATATCCGGAAAACTTCGACTGAGCCTGCATAGCAACCAGTCCCAGCAAGCCAAATGACAACACTACTGCAGCTATCATCACCTCCAGCAGGCTGAATCCTCTCTCATGTGATGAAACATGAATGGCCATGGCTATTCCCAACAGCTATTGCTAGCTGCACCAGAGGCACTTTTGACACCCAACTGATTAATGGAAAACACCGTGCAATCGGTATCTTTGGCTTGGGCTGTCGTCGCGCCAGCACTGGCTGACAAGGTGTAGGTGTTGCCTGATACGGCAATGGATAATTGATACAGACCATTCTCAGATGCACTACTGATACCAAGAGCAGCAGCAGAGGATGCATACTGATTGAAATCCATAAAATAGGTTTCTTGCCGATTGGCTGCATTGAGCAGCATGGCCTTGGCTTCGACACGATGACTGGTCAGCACATATTGCTGATAGGCGGGATAAGCGATGGTGCCAAGAATCGCCACGATGGCGATGACAATCATCAACTCAATAAGAGAAAAGCCACGAAAGTATCCAATCATATCCCATCCTTGGTGACAGACTGCTTCATAAGTTTAACGCCGAGCCTGTCTCTTGAACAAACCCGGCGTCATTATCAACACACTTTATTCTTAAGCCTTCCTGGCTGCACTCAAATTATTCTAAGTTCGGGAGGAACCTCAAAGACTACGTTCTCTTCACGGCCAGGATGCTCGGCAACCACCTTGCCACCCAGCTCCCGCAGGCGAGCAATCACGTTTTGCACTAGCACCTCGGGGGCGGATGCGCCAGCAGTGACGCCGATCGACTTCACGCCCTCCAGCCAGCTCGCCTCGATCATCGACGCATCGTCGATAAGATAGGCTCTGGCGCCCACCTTCTCGGCCAGCTCGCGCAGACGGTTGGAGTTGGAGGAGTTGCGAGACCCTACCACCAGCATGGCGTCCACCAGCCCCGCCATCTCCCGCACCGCATCCTGACGGTTCTGGGTGGCGTAGCAGATATCGTCCTTGCGCGGCCCCTGGATCTTGGGGAAGTGCTTGCGCAGCGCATCGATCACGTCAGAGGTCTCATCCACGCTCAGGGTGGTCTGGGTGACAAAGCAGAGGTCATCCGGATTCTTCACCTTGAGCTTGGCCACATCTTCCGGCGTCTCCACCAGATACATGCCGCCTTCGCGATTCTCGTACTGCCCCATGGTCCCGATCACCTCGGGGTGGCCAGCGTGGCCGATAAGCACGGCTTCGGAGCCCTTGCGACTGGCGCGATGGACTTCCATGTGAACCTTGGTCACCAGCGGACAGGTGGCATCAAATACCTTGAGGGCGCGGGACTTGGCCATCTCGCGCACTGTCTTGGCCACGCCGTGAGCAGAAAAGATGACGATGCTGTCGTCCGGCACCTCGTCCAGCTCCTCGACGAAGACAGCGCCCGCATCTTTCAGCTTGTTCACCACATACCGGTTATGCACCACTTCGTGGCGGACATAGATGGGGGCACCGAACTTCTCCAGCGCGCTCTCGACAATACTGATGGCGCGATCGACACCGGCGCAAAAACCGCGAGGGTTAGCGAGCAGAATATCCATTAATGCACCTTCTCCTCATCATCAACGCCCAGGATCTCCACCTCGAAGGTCACGGTATGACCGGCCAGCGGGTGGTTGAAATCGACCGTGACCGACATACCGGCTACCGCCCGGATGATGCCCGGCAGCTCGCTGCCATTGGGCTGATCGAACAGGATGATGGTGCCGACTTTTGGCTCCACTTCGGCGCCAAATTTGGCACGGTCGAGATGGTAGATGTTGTCGGGATTGGAGAGACCAAAGGCCTCTTCCGGCGCCAGAGTAAAACTCTTGCTCTCCCCTTCGCACAGGCCCAGCAGACACTGCTCGAAGGTAGGGGTCAGGCTGCCATCGCCCATCCGCAGGCGGGCTGGTTTGCCGTGCAGCGCCGTGCTGTCGGCAACCGAGCCATCTTCCAGCTTGATGGAGAAGTGGAACAGCACGCTGCTGTTAGCGGTGATCTGCTGGCTCATGCCTGCTCCTTTTTCTCACCACGGAAACCGTCCAGCACAATCATGGCGGCCCCGATAAAGATAAAGCTGTCGGCCAGATTGAATGCCGGCCAGTGCGCACGCTGCCAGTAGAAGTCGAGGAAATCGACCACATGGCCCAGCACCAGTCGATCAAAGACGTTGCCGAGGGCGCCGCCGATGATGAGTGAATAGGCGATACCGCTCCAACGCTGGGTCACCGACTGCTTGCGCAGCCAGTGGATCAGCAATCCACAGATGGCAAAAGCCAGCACCGCGAAGAACCAGCGCTGCCAGCCCCCCTGATCAGCCAGAAAGCTGAATGCGGCGCCCTTGTTGTAGACGTGAACCAGATTGAAGAAGGGGGTGATCTCCACCCCCGGGTAACCAAATGGCAGCAACTTGACCACGGCGAGCTTGCTCGCCTGGTCCAGTACAAAGGCCAGCACTGCCAGCCACAGCCAACGCAGGCCGCTTTTATGTTGAGTCATGTTCATCAGGCAAATTGACGAGTTTCGCCGTCACCCTCAACGTTGGTCACACAGCGACCACAGATCTCTTCGTGACCCGCGATGGTGCCCACATCTTCTACATGGTGCCAGCAGCGGTCGCACTTGGCGGCGGCAGACTGGGCAACGCTCAGCCACAGGTCATCACGCTCGGTCGCCACAGAGCCTTCCGGCGCAGTGTCAGCCTCAACAACCTTGGCCTTGGAGGTGAGCAGCACGAAGCGCAGCTCATCAGCCAGGGCATTCAGGCGTGCAGCCAGCTCCGGCTTGGCGAACAGGGTCAGTTCGGCCTGCAGGGAGCCGCCGATACGCTTCTCGCCACGGGCCACTTCCAGCGCCTTGTTCACTTCACCACGCACGGTGAGGATCTCGGCCCAGAACTCGTCGTTGAGGGTTTCACCCGCTTCCAGCCCGAACAGGCCGTCGTACCACTCCTCGGTGAAGACGAACTCGCCGCGCTCACCCGGCAGCAGGGCCCAGATTTCATCGGCGGTGAAGCTCATGATCGGCGCCATCCAGCGCACCATGGCCTCGGCAATGTGATAGAGGGCGGTCTGGCAGGAGCGACGGGCCAGGCTGTCAGCCTTGGCGGTGTACTGGCGATCCTTGATGACGTCCAGATAGAAGGAGCCCATCTCGATGGAGCAGAACTGCATCAGCTTCTGGGTTACACCGTGGAAGTTGTACTCGTCGAATGCAGCCATGATCTCGGCCTGTACCGCTTTGGCACGACCCACAGCCCAGCGATCCACCACTACCATGTCGGCAGGTGCCACCATGTCGGTCGCCGGATTGAAGCCGTTCAGGTTGGCCAGCAGGAAGCGGGCAGTGTTGCGAATACGACGATAAGCATCGGCAGAGCGCTTGAGGATCTCGTCGGAGACAGTCATCTCGCCAGTGTAGTCAGTGCTCGCTACCCACAGACGCAGGATATCGGCACCCAGTTTGTTCATTACGTCTTGCGGGCTGACCACGTTGCCGATGGACTTGGACATCTTGCGACCCTGACCATCCACGGTGAAGCCGTGAGTCAGCACCTGGTTGTAGGGAGCCTTGTCTTTCATGGCCACGCCGATCATCAGGGAGGACATGAACCAGCCACGGTGCTGGTCAGAGCCTTCCAGATACATGTCGGCTGGCTTGCCGTTGAACTCGGGGCGGGCATCAACCACGGAAGCGTGGGTAGAACCGGAGTCAAACCAGACGTCCAGAGTGTCAGGCACCTTGTCGTACATGTCGGCGTCGCTACCCAACAGCTCGGCCTTGTCCAGATCCCACCATGCCTGAATGCCGGACTGCTCGACACGCTTGGCTACTTCGTGCATCAGGCGCACGGATTCCGGGTGCAGTTCCTGGGTCTCTTTATGGACGAACAGGGAGATGGGCACACCCCAGGTACGCTGACGGGAGATACACCAGTCAGGACGGTTCTCGACCATCGCCTGAATGCGGTTTTTACCCCAGGCCGGTACCCAGCCGCTCTGGCCTTGCTGGGCAATACCGTCTTTCTCGATGCGCTCGATCTCTTCCAGCGCGCGCTTGCGCAGACCCTTCTGCTCCATGCTGATGAACCACTGCGGGGTGGCACGGAAGATGATCGGGGTCTTGTGACGCCAGCAGTGCGGATAGGAGTGGTTGAACACCTTGTGGTGCAGCAGGGCGCCGCGCTCGGTCAGCACTTCAATCACGGAGGCATTGGCCTTAAACACATGCTGGCCGGCAAACAGTTCGGTATCCGGCAGGTAAACACCATTGCTGCCAACCGGGTTGGCCACTTCCAGACCGTACTTCTGGCCGACCACGAAGTCTTCCTGACCGTGGCCAGGGGCGGTGTGTACAGCGCCGGTACCGGCATCCAGGGTGACGTGGTCACCCAGTACCACAGGTACATCGAAGCTGTAGAAGGGATGGTTGAAGCGCAGCAGCTCGAGCGCGGCACCCTTGGCATAGCCCAGATTGTGGAACTTCTCGATACCGGCGCGATCCATCACATCCTTGACCAGCTCGGCGGCCAGGATCAGACGCTCGGGGTGCTCGCCTTCAACCTGCACCAGCGCATAGTCGAGGTCGGCGTGCATGGCGATGGCGCGGTTGGCTGGCAGGGTCCACGGGGTAGTGGTCCAGATCACCGCAGAGATCGGCCCCTTGCCGGTGTGGCCTTCGGCGCAGTCAAACTTGGCGGCAACGGTCGCCTCATCAACGGCCTTGAAGCGCACATCGATGGAGGGGGAGTTTTTGTCGTAGTACTCCACTTCGGCTTCAGCCAGGGCGGAGCCGCAATCGGTACACCAGTGCACCGGCTTGGAGCCTTTGTGCAAGTGGCCGTTTTCAACGATCTTGGCCATGGAGCGGATGATGTTGGCTTCGGTGCCAAAATCCATGGTCAGGTAGGGGTGTTCCCAGTCACCCAGCACACCCAGACGGATGAAGTCGGTCTTCTGCGCTTCGATCTGGGTCTTGGCGTATTTGCGGCACTCGGCGCGGAATTCGGCAGCGGAAACCTTCTCGCCCGGCTTGCCGACCATGCCTTCTACTTTCAGTTCGATAGGCAGACCGTGGCAATCCCAACCCGGCACATAGGGGGAATCGAAACCGGAGAGGCCCTTGGACTTGATGATGATGTCTTTGAGGATCTTGTTGACCGAGTGACCGATGTGAATGTTGCCGTTCGCATAGGGGGGGCCATCATGCAGAATGAAAGAAGGCTTGCCCGCTTTGGCGCGGCGAATAGCGCCGTAGAGATCCTGATCATACCAACGCTTCAGCATGTTGGGTTCGCGCTTGGCCAGATCGCCACGCATCGGAAACTCGGTTTCCGGAAGATTCAGGGTGTGTTTATAGTCGCTCATCAGTCCTGGGTTCCCTTCTTTTCTAAAAGAGTGCTGGGTAAATTGAATTGTGGCAGCCCGAACCAGGCTCGGGCCGCCAGGGCATCTCGTTCGATCTGCTCTTTCAAGGCAGTGAAAGAGGCAAACTTCTGCTCTTCGCGCAGCTTGTGGCGAAGCAGCACCTTGACCTGCTGACCATATAGATCACCAGAAAAATCAAATAGATGTACCTCCAATCTGGCTTGTGTACCGCTCAAGGTCGGCCGTACACCCACATTGGCTACACCGGGGAAGGTCTTGCCGGAACATATCACTTCCACCGCAAACACGCCACCGACCGGGATCACCTGACGCTTGAGGGCCAGATTGGCGGTGGGAAAACCTATGGTACGCCCCAGCTTGTCGCCGTGAGCCACCCGGCCGCTGATGGTATAGGGACGGCCAAGCATCAGCTCCACCTCCGCCATCCGGCCCGCTTTCAGGGCCTCGCGTACGAGTGTGCTGCTGACCCGCTGCCGTTCGAGCTGGAAGCTCTGGGTACTGATCACCTCGAAGCCGAAGCGATGACCCGCCTCCTCCAGCAGGTGGAAGTCCCCTTCCCGCCCCTTGCCGAAGCGAAAATCGTCGCCGACCACCAGGTAGCGCACCCCGAGCTTCTCCACCAGCAACTGCTCAATAAAGGTCGAGGCCGCCTGCTCGGCAAAGCGGTGACTGAAGCGCACGCAGAGCATGCGGTCGATCTGCAGACCCTTGAGCGCTTCATACTTCTCGCGCAACCGGCTCAGGCGCGCCGGCGCCTCGCTACCGGCAAACAGCTCCAGCGGCTGCGGCTCAAACAGCATGACGCAGGCGGGCAATCCCAGCTGGGCCGCTTTCTCCTTGAGACGTGCCAATACCGCATGGTGACCCTGATGAACCCCATCAAAGTTGCCAATGGTTAATACACATCCCCGGTGACGGGGCTTGAGATTGTGAATGCCGCGAATAAGCTCCATCAGTGCCTTGTGCGTTGCTGCCATGGAAATCGGCGGATTATATATCAGGCAGCAGGCAGGGTCAGCCCTCATAGCCTGATTTCAACTATCCGGGCCCAATCCCGCTCCTTGGCGGCGCCATGAGGCACTATCCCCATGGCGCTGCAGGATCACGACTACTACTGCCCCGATTTAAGGTGACGCGGCCGAATGCCCAGCAGTAGCAACACCACGGCATAGACCGCAGCCCCCAGCGACAGCAGCATGGTCAGCTGCAAACTGGCCTTGCCCATGCTCCATGCACCCCACTGGGCCAGATCCGGCGACAGATAGGCGAGCACGCCCCCCATCAGCACGCTGGCGACCAGCAGCTTGAGGCAGAACACACCGGTATGGCGGGAGGGACGATAGACGCTCTGCTGGTACAACCCCTTGAACAGCAAAGCCGCATTCAGAGTACCCGAGCAAGCGGTCGAGAATGCCAACCCCACGTAACCGAGCGGGTAGATGAAGATGAGGTTGCAGACCATGTTGGCAATCATCGACATCACCCCGATCCGCACCGGCGTTTTGGTGTCCTGACGGGCGTAATAACCGGGTGCCAGCACCTTGATCAACATCAGGGAGAGCAGACCGGTAGTGGAGGCCAGCAGGCTGGCGCTCGACATGCTCACTTCATGCAGGCCAAATTCGCCGCGCATGAACAGCACTCGCAAAATGGGCTCGCGCATGACCGCAATGCCTATCATGGCGGGCAGGCCGAGCAGCATCACCATCCGCACCCCCCAATCCATGGTGCGGGAGAAGTCCGCCGGATCGGCATCCACATGCTTCTTGGCCAGCGCAGGCAGGATCACGGTACTGATGGCTACAGCAAAGAGGCCGAGGGGGAACTCCAGCAGGCGATCAGAGTAGTAGAGGTAACTGATGGCACCGGTTGCGAGGAAAGAAGCCAGCATGGTGTTGACCAGCAGGTTGATCTGGCTGACCGATACCCCGAACAGGGCAGGGATCATCAGGGTGCGGATCTTCACCACCCCAGGGTGATTCCATCCCCACTTGGGCCATACCAGCATGTTGATTTGGCGCAAAAAGGGGTACTGGAACAGAAACTGTACCAAACCACCCAAAAAGACACCAATTGCCAGCGAGATCTCAGGTTTGTCCATCAGCGGTGCAATCCACCAGGCCGCCGCAATCATGGTGATGTTGAGAAACACCGGCGTAAACGACGAGACTGCAAAGCGGCCAAAGGTGTTGAGAATGGCCCCCGCCATGGCGGTAAAAGTGATAAACCAGAGGTAGGGGAAGGTGATTTTGAGCATCAGACTGGCGAGCTCGAACTTCTCGGCCGCAGGGCCGCCGTGCAGCCAGTCCCAGAACCAGCCCCAGCCAAACAGCGCGGTCAGCACACCCGACCCCAGCACACCAAGCAGGGTGACCACAGTCACTATCCCCCCCAGCGTGCCCGCTACCGCCGCCAGCAATTCACGCACTTCCCCCTCGTCGCCATTTTTCTTGTACTCCGTCATCACGGGAACAAAGGCCTGGTTGAAGGCACCTTCGGCGAACAGACGACGCAGAAAGTTGGGAATGCGATTGGCAAAAAAGAAGACGTCGGCGGCCACCCCGGCACCAAGCAGATTTGCGATGACTACATCGCGAACCAAGCCCATTACGCGGGATGCCAGCGTCATTCCGGACACTATCATGCCGGATTTGATCAATTTCTTACTCAAGACGAGGCCTCTGGAACTGTCAGAATGAAAAGAATGCTGCTAGAATCGGCCGACAGTTTAACCGTCTCCCTACTGACACACCACCGGGAGGCGGTGTTTATTTGCACAAATCATTTGACAATATGTGGTTGGAAGGGCATATTTCCGGGCCTTTTCAATACACTCGCTAAGACAGTTTTAGGAGTTTTACCTTGGCTAACATCAAATCTGCTAAGAAGCGCGCTCTTCAGTCAGAAAAACGCCGTCAGCACAACGCCAGCCGTCGTTCCATGACCCGTACCTACCTGAAGAAAGTCATTGCTGCTATCGCCTCTGGCGACAAAGCTGCTGCGACTGCCGCTTTCGCTGTTGCTCAGCCGATCATGGATCGTATGGCGACCAAAGGCCTGATCCACAAGAACAAAGCTGCTCGTCACAAGAGCCGCCTGTCTGCCCAGATCAAAGCTATGGCTTAATCAGCTTCTGCTGATCAAAGCTGAAAAAACCGGCCTTAGTGCCGGTTTTTTATTTATCTGCGCTGCAATAAAGGCGATGCAGCAAACTGATCATTTCACGCACCTCATGGCTGCGCAGCGAATAGTAGACCGTCTGGGCCTCTTTGCGCGTCGTCACCAGCTCATCCCGCCGCAGCAGCGCAAGATGCTGTGACAAGGCCGACTGACTCAATCCCAATCGCTCGTTGAGCTCCCCCACCGACAGTTCGCGCTCCAGCAACTGGCACAGAATAAACAGTCGCCGTTCGTTGGCCAGCGCCTTGAGCAAGGCCACCGCTTTACTCGCATTGGCTTCCATCTCTTCAAGTTGCATCACATCTCTCCTCTACCACTCATCGTCGATGATACGTGGTGACGGGTCGTTTTAAAACGACAGGGTGGCCGGCTGGATGGCGGAGAAGTTCTCCTGCCCGGAAAAGAGAAAGGTAAAATCGCTCTCGCAGACCCGCTTCACCGCCGGATGCTGGATCATTCGCTCGGCGAAGATGACGTAATACTCCTCCATCAGATCCTGGGTTTCCCCGATCAACATCACCCCCTCCCCCTCGAGGATCTCCTCCCGATAGATGGTGGGGGCCATGAAAATCCCCTGATTGAAGAAGCCAAACGCCTTCATCAAGGCGGCATCATCAAACTCGCCAAGAATGCTGGGAGAAACCCCCTGCTGCTCGAACCACTGGGTCAGCTGACGCCCCATGGCGGTACGGCGACCGGGGATCAACAGCTTGCGCTCCTCCAGACAGGCGGGAAAGGGCTTCTCGGGCAGCGGCGCCTTGCAGAAGAAGCTGACGCCACAGCCTCCCAGCCGTTTGGAGAGCAGGCCCGCATGCTGGCTGGAGTCCACCGGACAGTCGGAGAGGATCATATCGAGCTTGTGCTCGCTCAGCTGCTCCAGCAGTAGTTCGTGGGTTGATTCGAAACAGCGCAGATGGATGGATCCATCATTGGGGATGACAGAGAGCAGCACGCGGCTGGCCAGGCGCTTGGAGAGTGCATCGGCGATGCCGACGTCGAACAGGATCTGGCTCTCCTTGCGGTAGTTGACGATATCGAGCATCTCGTAGGAGAGGCTGAACATCTTGTCGGCATAACGAAATACCAGCTGGCCCAGCTCGGTTGCCTCAAGGGAGCGCCCCTTGCGTTTGAGCAGCTTGCCTCCGAGGCGCTGCTCCAGCAGCTTGATCTGACCGGTGACGGTTTGCGGGGTCAAAAAAAGGGCTTCCGCTGCCTGGGTAACGGAGCCCTTCTTCTGAGTCATCCAGAAATAGTAGAGATGGTTGTAGTTAAGGTGTGACATCCGATGGGGTTCCCGCTTGACGCGGACTCCGGTAGCAGCTGAGTTCAACCGCCAGAATGTCATACATGTCGCTAACCGAGTCAACCTTGTTCGCGCCAAACTGCTCCATCAGACTGGCCTTGAGGCGTGCCTTGTCCGGCATCCGGTCAGCGCAATAACGCTTGTTGGAGCGCTTGACCATCTCGCCAGCCCGGCTGCTCAGCGCCCGCTCGGAGAAGGTCTCGCCAAAGCGCGCCTTGGCCTGCTTGTCCCCCAGCAGCAGGGCGCTGTCTACCACCCCGTTGAGATAGGCAGAGCAGTTCGCCGAAGCGGCGTCCTGCTTGCAATCCTCCAGCCCGCCGGCCCAGGCCGCGGGGCTCAACAACAGCATCAACAACCCTGTATGCAGCTTCATAGTCCCTCCGTACTCTGTTCCCCTTCACCCTTGGGAAGGGCCATGCGCAAGGCCAGATAGCCGACTACCGCCGCCATGGTGGAGCCCACCAAGATCCCGAGGCGAGAGTAGCTGCCGTAATCCAGCCCACCGTGCTCGAAGGCGAGAGACGCGATAAACATCGACATGGTGAACCCGATGCCACAGAGGATGCTGACCGCAAAAATCTGCTTGAAGTTGACCCCGGGCGGCAACTGGGCGATGCCCAGCTTGACCGACAGCCAGCTGATGGTGAACACCCCGAGCGGCTTGCCGATAAACAGCCCCAGCATGATCCCCATAGGTACCGGACTCAGCAGGGAGGAGAGACCAATCCCTTCCAGCGATACCCCGGCGTTGGCAAAGGCAAACAGAGGCAGGATCAGATAGGCACTCCAGGGGTGCAGTTGATGCTCCAGATACTTGAGTGGCGAGGCGTAACGCTTGCCGTTAAGCGGAACCATAAAGCCCACCACTACACCCGCCAGGGTCGCATGGACGCCAGACTTGAGCACCGCAACCCAGAGCACCAGACCAACCAGCATGTAAAGGCTGATCCTGTCCTCGCCACGGCGATTCATCCAAAGCAGAGTGAGGGTTGCCAGAATACCGATGGCCAGCGCCTCAAGCGACAACTGCTGGGTATAGAAAAGCGCGATGATGATGATGACGCCGAGGTCATCCATGATGGCCAGCGCCAACAGGAATACCTTGAGGCTCACCGGCACCCGCTTGCCGAGCAGCGCCATCACCCCGAGGGCAAAGGCGATGTCGGTCGCAGCCGGGATCGCCCAGCCAGCACGCGCCACTTCATCCGAATAGTTGAAAAAGGCGTAGATCAAGGCCGGGGCCAGCATGCCGCCCACCGCAGCGATAGCCGGGAAGGTCGCCTGAACCCGGGTCGAGAGCGCCCCTTCCAGCATCTCTCGCTTCACTTCCAGGCCAACCAGCAGGAAGAAGATCGCCATAAAGCCATCGTTGATCCAGAGCAGCAGCGGCTTGTTGATGTCGAGAGCCGCGATGCGCACCTGCACCGGCGTGTCGAGAAACGCCTGATACCCGCCAGCCAGCGCGGTATTGGCTAAAATCATTGCCAGCATGGCAGCCATGATCAGAATAATTCCGGAGGCGGCCTCCAGCTTCAGGAACTTTTTGATTACGTCACTCATGGTTAAATTTTCCACCGTATTGCTTTGGTTTGAGTCTATCTCCTGCAACAACCAATGGAAAATCGTTTCTTGCTGCTCAATACAACGAAAAAACCGAAGGCAAAATAGAACATACCTGCTATAAGCAGGTTTTTCCTCGTCTCTGGCTACCGTCTTATTAATCAATAAAATGAATTTTCAATTATTTAACTGCATAAAAAAGGCGCCCTGAGGCGCCTTGCTATCAGATGGCGACGGGCGCCTTGATGCCTAGGTGGGGGTCATAACCCTCGATCTCGAAATCCTCGAACTTGTAATCGAAGATGGAGTCAGGTTTGCGCTTGATCACTAGGGTCGGCAGCGGGCGCGGCTCGCGGGAGAGCTGCAGGGCAGTCTGCTCCATGTGATTGGAGTAGAGATGCACATCACCGCCAGTCCAGACGAAGTCACCCACTTCCAGATCGCACTGCTGGGCCATCATGTGGGTCAGCAGGGCGTAGCTGGCGATGTTGAACGGCAGGCCGAGGAACACATCACAGCTGCGCTGGTAGAGCTGGCAGGAGAGCTTGCCATCAGCCACATAGAACTGGAAGAAGGCGTGGCAGGGAGCCAGCGCCATCTTGTCCAGCTCGCCCACGTTCCAGGCAGATACGATGATGCGGCGCGAATCAGGGTTGTGCTTGATGTCATCTACCGCCTTCTGGATCTGGTCGATGACAGACCCGTCGGCCGCAGGCCAGGAGCGCCACTGCGCGCCGTAAACCGGCCCCAGATCGCCATTCTCGTCAGCCCACTCATCCCAGATGCTGACGCCGTTTTCCTTCAGATAAGCGGTATTGGTATCCCCATTGAGGAACCAGAGCAGCTCGTGAATGATGGAGCGCAGGTGGCACTTCTTGGTGGTCACCAGCGGGAACCCCTCCGCCAGATTGAAGCGCATCTGATGGCCGAACAGGGAGACAGTACCGGTGCCGGTACGGTCTGACTTGACGGTGCCCTCATCGAGGATTTTCTGCATCAGGTCGAGATAAGCTCGCATTATTTCGCCTCCTTCACGGCATTACCGAACAACTGCGGACGCTTGTAGGCGGCCCAGATCATCAGGGCACCGGCGATAATCATCGGGGTGGAGAGGATCTGGCCCATGCTGATCTCCTGGAAGTAGAGACCGAGCTGGCTGTCCGGCTGGCGCACAAACTCCACCAGGAAGCGGAACAGGCCGTAGAACAGCAGGAACATGCCGGAGATGGCGCCACGCGGCGGATTCTTGCGCCAGAACAGGTTGAGGATGATGAACAGCACCACCCCTTCCAGCGCGAACTGGTAAAGCTGGGAGGGATGACGCGGCTCGGGGCCAGCCTCCGGGAAGATGATGGCCCAGGGCACATCGGTAACCCGGCCCCACAGCTCGCCGTTGAGGAAGTTGCCGATCCGGCCAACGCCGAGACCAAACGGAATGAGCGGTGCCACAAAGTCGGCCACGGTGAAGAAGTGGCGCTTGGTCTTGTGGGCAAACCAGATCATCGCGGTGATTACCCCGATCAGACCACCGTGGAACGACATACCGCCGGTCCAGATCTTGAACAGGTAGGTGGGATCCGCGAGGAAGAGATCGAAGTTGTAGAACAGCACGTAACCGACACGGCCACCGAGGATCACCCCGAGGAAACCGTAAAACAGCAGATCCGACACTTCGTTGCGGGTCCAGCCGCTGTTCGGTGCATCGGCGCGACGGCCAGCCAGCCACATGGCAAAAGCGAAACCGAACAGGTACATGAGACCATACCAGCGTACCGATAGTGGTCCCAAACTGAATGCTACGGGATCAATCTGCGAGAAAACCCAATATCCATCGTGCTGCATATGCGGCCCCAGTCAAAATAAAAGCCGCATTTTCCGATCATTCGTCAGCAGGGACAAGGCATGATTATCAATCACTCTGTTTCGATTTATGACCGGCTCGCAGCAAACCGCCCAAACCATGCTCCTCCAGATAGCGGGCAAACAGGCCGCGCAGTACATGGGGGTTGTCATGTTTGAGACCATCGGCCATCAGTTCGGTCAACTCGCTCAGAGTGGATTGACGCAGCACGTACTTGATCCGGGCGATGTTGTGGGTATTCATACTGAAGCGGCGATAACCCATGGCCAGCAGCAGCAATACACCGACCGGATCACCGGCCAGCTCGCCACACACCGACACCGGCTTCTGGTAACGGTGGGAAGCATCAACCAGCTGTTGCAGGGCGCGGATCACCGCAGGATGGAAGGCATCGTAGATGTTGGCAACCCGGGAATTGTTGCGATCTACCGCCAGCAGGTACTGGGTCAGGTCGTTACTGCCCACCGACCAGAAGTCGATGAGCGGCGCCATTTCCGGCAAGATAAAGAGAGCTGAGGGCACCTCGATCATCACCCCTAGGCTGGGGTAGCGGATAACTGCATCGCGGCTCGCCGCCTCTTCCGACACCTCTCGCCACGCCTGATCCAGCAGACGACGGGAAGCTTTGATTTCGCTGACGCTGCTGATCATCGGCAGCATGATGGCCAGATTGTCCAGCCCTTCACTGGCCCGCAGCATCGCCTTGAGCTGCACCAGAAACAGTTCGGGGTGATCCAGGGTGATCCGGATCCCCCGCCAGCCAAGGAAGGGGTTTTCCTCGACGATAGGGAAATAGGGTAACGGCTTGTCGCCGCCCACATCCAGCGTCCGCATGCAGACCGGCCGGTTGCGGTAGGTCTCCAGAATGCCGCGATAGCGGGCAGTCTGCTCCCACTCCGAGGGGAAGCTCTCCTGCAGCATAAAGGGGATCTCGGTGCGATAGAGGCCCACCCCGTCCGCCAGCTGGTTGAGGGAGATCTCGGTATCGGCACTGAGCCCGGCGTTGAGCAGCAGAGAGACCTTGGTGCCGTCGGCCGTCTCGGATGGCAGGTTGTCGACGCTGCGCACCAGGGTATCGAGCGCCCGCTCTTCGCTCAGCAGCTGACGATACTCGGTCAGGATCACCTGATTGGGTTCGATGAAGAGATCGCCGCTGTAGCCATCGACGACCAGCATGCGACCACCTATGTCACCAAGGGGCAGATCAACCCCCATGATGGCGGCCACCCCCATCGCGCGGGCCAGAATGGCCGCGTGGGAGTTGGTTCCCCCCTTGAGCGATACCACCCCGGTCAGATACTCGCGAGGTACTTCTGCCAGAATGGTGGCGGTCACCTCATCGGCAACCAGCACCACCGGCTCACCGATGGAGATATGCTCCGGTTCATTCTGCACCAGTCTGCTGATCAGCCGCTGGGCAATATCCTTCACGTCGGTGGAGCGCTCCTGCAAGTAGGGGTCCTTCATCCCCTTGAACTGCTCGATCAGGCGATCGCTGATAAGCTTGACTGCCGAGACTGCAGTCCAGTGCTCCTTGCTTACCTTGTTGCGAATAGGCTTGATGTAGCCGGGATCGTTCAGCAGATGGAGGTAGATATCGAAGATCGCCACCGAATCCTGGCTGTAGCTCTCGCGAAAACGCAGCGCCAGACTCTCCAAGTCGTGCCGCACTTCCTCAACCGCCAGCTCCAGCCGTGCCAGCTGGCTGGCATGGTCTTCATCCTTGCGCGGGGTAATGGACGAGAGCGCCTTCCGGGGCCGCCACACCCAAGCCTTGGCCATAGCGATGCCGCTGGCACCGGCAATACCGCGCAGCGGCTTGCTCCAGTCGGTCTTCTGCAACCACCCCTTGGCCTGCGCCTGGGCAATCCGCGCCGCCAGCTGGGCCGCCAGGGTGACCATGAAGGACTCTTCCCCCTCATCGAAGCGGCGACTCTCCTTCTGCTGCACCACCAGAATGCCGACCACCTGACGCTGATGCATGATGGGAGCGCCGAGGAAAGAGCGGAACGCCTCTTCGGCCACATCGGGCAGGAATTTGAAACTGGGATGCGCGGGGGCATCAGCCAGGTTGATCAGCTCTTCCCGCTGACCCACCAGACCGACGATACCCTGCTCGTAGGGCAGGGTCACCTTGCCGACTGCGGACGGGGCCAAGCCGTCGGTAGCCGCCAGGCGATAGCGGCGCACCTCGGGTTCCGAGACATAGACGGAGCAGCAGTCCACTGCCATGGCGTGCCGAGTCTGGCTCACCAATGCTTGCAAGGCCTGCTCGAGGGTATTGGCCTCGGCCATGCTCTCGACGATACGTCTCAGTTCCGTTAACAACTAATCTGTGCTCCTTAACGGGCGCGATTGCGTCGCCCATCCTTCTTGTTGACCTGCACTGCCGGCACTGGCATCGCCAGCGGGGCAAACTCTTTCATGACCCGGCGGTAAACCTCCCGCTTGAACGAAACGACCTGACGCACCGGGTACCAGAAGCTGACCCAACGCCAGTCGTCAAATTCGGGATGGCCATGACAGCCGAACTGGATCCGCGACTCCTTGCCCGAATTCAGCTGTAACAGGAACCATTTTTGTTTTTGGCCAATACAGACCGGTGAACTGTCCCAGCGGACAAGACGTTTGGGTAAACGGTACTTTAGCCAGTTACGACTGGTGGCCATGATGGTCACATCTTCGGGCTTGAGGCCAATCTCCTCATACAGCTCTCGATACATGGCCTGCTCTGGCGTTTCACCATCATCAACCCCCCCCTGCGGAAACTGCCAGGAGTGCTGCCCATAGCGTTTAGCCCACAACACTTGTCCTTCACGGTTACAGATCACGATACCGACATTGGGACGAAATCCGTCGCCATCAATCACGTGATCACCTTATAAAGGCTGAATCTATAAGGAGATTGTTCCACATTCACTCCGTGGCAGCAAACAAGGAGTGAATCCCCTGTTTCATGAATAACTTTCAATTTCAAACATACTTATAAACAAATCCAAGGATCCGCTCCCCCAAGTTGCCCACCCAGGCTGTGCATAAAGCTGTTAGCAAACTGGTATATACAGTACTTTTTAACTGTACGCGAAAAGTGCCTCTCCGTATTACCACGCGACACAAAATATAAAAAACCATTATTTTTTATAAGCTTGAGGTAAAACAACTGGATCTAGATCCATGTCCCCCCAAGAGCCAGATCCATGATCCGGATTGTGAACAAGTTCAACTGCTCAAAGATCCACCATGGCGAAATTATCCACAGGAGTGGCACAATATCTACCCCGTTCACCCTGTAAAAATGGGGTGGCATTCACAATTTTTTGTAACATATCAGCGACTCCACCCACTTTCATCCACTTATCCAAGATTTCTGTGGATAACTGTGTGTAACATCATGCACAAACCCTTGGACAACTATTTAGAGGTCAAACCAGACCTGGCTTACTGCTCGATAAAACAGACAAAATCCTTTAAAATCATAATGATGAACTGACAGCACCCAAATTCTCTGCATTTGATCTTACCCACTCAGGATCGGTTATAAAAACAGCGATCCTTCTCGGGATCCTCCCCTGTTAGAATATGGCGAGCAAGATGGAGCCAACTATGCCAAGCAATCCCCAATCCGAGCAGGAGTTATTGATCCGCGCCTATGCCATGGCCGGCTTCACGCTGGCGCAGCTGGCCGCCGAGGCTGGTGTCGCAGTGCCCAAAGACCTGCGCCGTGACAAGGGGTGGGTCGGTCAGTTGATCGAGCTGCAACTGGGTGCCAGCGCAGGGAGCAAGCCGGAGCAGGACTTCCCGGAGCTGGGGATCGAACTCAAGACGATCCCCGTGGATCCTCAAGGCAAACCGCTGGAGACCACCTTCGTCTGCGTCGCCCCGCTGATCGGCGTCAGCGGCCAGCGCTGGGAGGAGTCCAACGTGCGCAACAAGCTATCCCGGGTGCTCTGGATCCCGGTGGAAGGCAGTCGGGAGATCCCGGTTGGCGAGCGGCGGGTCGGCATGCCGCTGATGTGGAGCCCGAGTGAAGAGGAAGATCGGCTACTGCGTCAGGACTGGGAGGAGCTGATGGACATGATAGTGCTGGGAGAAGTGGAGCAGATCAGCGCCCGCCACGGCCAGGTGATGCAACTGCGGCCCAAGGCGGCCAACAACAAGGCGCTGACTCGCGCCATCGGCCGCGATGGTCAACCCATCATGACCCTGCCCCGCGGCTTCTATCTCAAGATCGACTTTACCAACAGTTTGCTGCAACGCTATTTTGCCTTGCCGACTTGATCTGCCTTATCAACATCTTTGTCATATGGTGGTATAAAAATAGACAGGAGCCATTTTTAACTCACAGACAAGGAGGCGTCATGCCACTGATCAAACAGTTTTTGAAGTCCAAGCCCGAGGTCAAGGTGACCTTTGCCGTAGAGAAAGAGGCGGCTGCAGGAGCGGAACAGGTGATGCTGATCGGCGAATTCACCCAGTGGCAACCGGTCGAGCTGAAACGCATGAAGAGCGGCGAATTCAAAGCCACCCTCAATCTGCCGACCGACGGCCCGGGTTACTTCGAATATTGCTACCAGCTCATCACCCCGGCAGGGGAAACCCTCTACGAGAATGACTGGGCAGCAGACGACTATGTGCCAGGCCCCTTCGGGCGTGACAACTCGGTGGTGCGAGTGATCCAGTAATGGCAACAAGATAACCAATTGACGGATACAAAAAAGGCTCGCCATTGGCGAGCCTTTTCACTACCTGTCGAGCTATTTGCCGACATACCGACACCAATTCGAATCGAATTAGTTGAGCTTCTCTTTGATACGAGCAGCTTTGCCGGACAGGTTGCGCAGGTAGTACAGTTTGGCGCGGCGAACATCACCACGACGCTTCAGTTCTACACTGTGGATCAGCGGAGAGTGAGTCTGGAATACACGCTCAACACCTTCGCCGTTGGAGATCTTGCGAACGGTGAAAGCAGAGTGCAGACCGCGGTTACGCTTGGCAATAACGATGCCTTCGAAAGCCTGCAGACGCTCTTTACCACCTTCTTTAACACGAACTTGAACACGTACAGTGTCGCCCTGGGCAAAAGCCGGGATGTCGGTACGCAGTTGCTCTTGTTCAAGCTGCTGAATAATCTTGCTCATTGTCTTTCCTTACCTAGGATAAACTGAAAACTCTACTTAACGCTGTCACGCACTTCGCGGACATACTCGGCAAGAAGTGATTCTTGCTCGTCAGTCAGAGCTAGGTTGTTAATAAGTTCCGGCCTTCTTTGCCAGGTTCGTCCGAGCGACTGCTTGAGACGCCAGCGTCGAATCACTTCGTGATTGCCGCTTGTCAGCGCCTCGGGCACCGCCAATCCATCCAACACCTCCGGCCGAGTGTAGTGGGGATGATCCAGCAAGCCATCCGTAAAGGAGTCTTGCTCGGCACTGGCCTGATCGCCCAAAACCCCGGGGACCAGACGCGAAACCGCATCGATCAGGGTCATGGCAGGCAACTCGCCACCACTTAACACGTAATCCCCGATAGACCACTCTTCGTCGACTTCGGTTTGTATCACGCGTTCATCGATACCTTCGTATCGACCGGCTACCAGAATCAGTTTCTGATTCGTCGCCAACTCGGTTACGCCCGCTTGAGTCAGCTTGCGTCCCTGAGGAGAGAGATAGATGACTTTCGCCCCGTCTCCCGCCGCTTGCTTGGCTGCATGAATCGCGTCACGCAGCGGCTGAACCATCATTAACATGCCGGGCCCACCACCATAAGGACGATCATCGACCGTACGGTGTTTATCGTGGGTAAACTCCCGGGGGTTCCAGCACTCAATCTGCAGCAGGCCACTCTTGACGGCCCGACCCGTTACCCCGTGCTCGGTAATGGCTCGGAACATTTCAGGGAAGAGGCTAATAACCCCAATCCACATAAGAAACCTCCGGCACCCGTGTTAGCGCGGGAAACTAGAAACCAGGATCCCAATCAACTTCGATTGTTCGAGCAGTCAGATCAATATTCTTGATCACCTGCTCTTCCAAGAACGGAATCAACCGCTCCTTTGCACCAAAGGCATCTTTTACATTGGCCTCAACCACCAACACATCGTTGGAGCCGGTTTCCATCAATTCGGTCACCTTGCCCAGGTCGTATCCCTTGGTGGTCACCACGGAGCAACCAATCAGGTCACGCCAGTAGAACTCACCTTCAGGCAACGCAGGCAACAGATCGGCGGGTACGCCAATCTCGACATTGGTCAATGCCAGGGCATCTTCGCGCACATCGATACCATCGAGTTTGCAGATCAGACCCTTGTTGTGACGTTTCCAGGATGAAACCCGAATTTCACGCCACGCCCCGTTCTGATTAATCAGCCAGGGGTTGTAATCGAAAATCGCTTCGGCAACATCGGTGAAGGAGTTCACTTTAAGCCAGCCCTTGATGCCATAAACGGTACCCAGGGTGCCCAGAACTACAGGTTTTTCCACCTTAACTCCTTACCGTTGGGCTGATTAAGCAGCTTTTTTAGCGTCTTTGATCAGCTTGGCAACGCGGTCAGAAACAGCGGCACCAGTAGCAACCCAATGCTCGATACGAGCCAGGTCCAGGTTCAGCTTTTCAGCTTGACCAGCAGCAACCGGGTTGAAGAAACCAACGCGCTCGATGAAGCGACCGTCACGGGCGCAACGGCTGTCAGAAACTACTACCTGGTAGAACGGACGCTTTTTCGCGCCACCACGTTGTAAACGAATGGTTACCATATCGTCCTCATTAACATCTAATGAACAAGGCCCGCAAACACGCGGACCCTAGCTTAAAATAAGCCGCGTAATTCTACTTGGATTCGTAATAATTGCAACCAAGCCAGCCAATTTTTGCGCAGAGCGGCAATTAAAAGGGGCCTGCAACTGCAGACCCCCATCAACACGCAGGCCGGATCAGAACGGGCCGCGACCGCCACCGAAACCGGGGGGCATCATGTTCTTCATCTGGCTCATCATCTTGCGCATGCCGCCTTTCCCGGACATTTTCTTCATCATGCGCTGCATCTCGGTGAACTGTTTGAGCAGCTTGTTCACATCCTGCACCTGCATGCCGGAACCTGCGGCGATACGGCGTTTGCGGGAACCCTTGATGAGATCGGGGTGGGCGCGCTCCTTGGGCGTCATGGAGCTGATGATCGCCTCCATTCGCACAGTGAGCTTGTCATCCATCTGATCTTTAACGTTATCCGGCAGCCCGGACATGCCGGGCAGCTTGTCGAGCATGCCCATCATGCCGCCCATGTTGCGCATCTGGGCCAGCTGCTCGCGGAAATCTTCCAGATCGAAGCCTTTGCCACTCTTGACCTTACTGGCCAGCTTGGCCGCTTTCTCTTTATCGACGTTGCGCTCAACTTCCTCGATCAGAGAGAGCACATCGCCCATACCGAGGATACGGGAGGCGAGACGATCCGGGTGGAACGGCTCCAGCGCATCGGTCTTTTCACCCATACCGATAAACTTGACCGGCTTGCCGGTGATGTGACGTACCGACAGCGCGGCACCACCACGGGCGTCGCCATCCGCCTTGGTGAGGATCACACCGGTAAGCGGCAGCGCTTCGTTGAACGCCTTGGCGGTGTTGGCGGCATCCTGACCGGTCATGGCATCGACCACGAACAGGGTCTCGACCGGCTTGATGGTGGCATGCAGATCCTGAATCTCGGCCATCATCTCGCTATCAACGTGCAGACGACCGGCAGTATCGACGATCACCACGTCATAGAATTTCTTGCGCGCCTGATCGATGGCGGCGGTGGCGATGTCGACCGGCTTCTGGCTGGCATCGCTCGGGAAGAAGTCGACACCGATGTCGCTCGCCAGGGTCTCCAGCTGCTTGATCGCTGCTGGGCGATAAACGTCGGCACTGACTACCAGCACCTTCTTCTTGCTGCGCTCTTTGAGCAGCTTGGCCAGTTTGCCAACCGTGGTTGTCTTACCGGCACCCTGCAAACCGGCCATCAGGATGATGGCGGGCGGCTGGGCAGCCAGGTTGAGCTGTTCGTTGGCCTCCCCCATTACGGTGACCAGTTCACCGTGCACAATCTTGATGAATGCCTGGCCCGGGCTCAGGGATTTGGCCACTTCCTGCCCGACTGCGCGTTCTTTGACACGCGCCACGAAATCACGCACGACCGGCAGGGCGACATCCGCCTCGAGCAGCGCCATGCGGACTTCGCGCAGGGTTTCCTTGATATTGTCTTCGGTCAGGCGACCACGGCCACTGACATTGCGCAAGGTGCGCGAGAGTCGTTCAGTCAAATTCTCAAACATGACGGATTCCGGTTCTTGGCGTAATAAATTGGGGGCATTATAACCCAGAGCGGGCGCGAGGACGATTATTCACCGCACCGCAGCAGCAGGGACCTTCTCCCTATATATGGGCAGATCGACCGTTGCACAACTGGCGAGCACTTCTCGTGCAAGGTATACTGCCCCTCTTACCCTCAAAAGCTTGTGCAACAACGACCTGGTTATGATCGTAATCTCTGTTCTGGCCCTGGCGTTTTATCTGCTGGCCATCATCGCCTCCCTGCATCTGTTACTGAGCGCCAAGCCGGTGGGACAGCGCTCCCTGTTTGCCTGTATCGGATTGGCCCTGATCGCCCACGCCAGTGCCCTCGGTTCAGAGGTATTGCAGAGTTACGGCCAGAACCTGAGCATGCTCAACGTTGCCTCGCTGGTCAGCCTTATTATCAGTTGCTTCATGACTTGCGTAACCCGCCGCTTCAACGGCTGGATCCTGCTGCCGGTGGTCTACAGCTTCTCGGCCCTGTTGCTGGCTGCCAGCGCCTTGATCCCGGGTCGCTACATAACCCATCTGGAGGCCCATCCCCAGCTGTTGCTGCACATCGGCCTCGCCCTGATGGCCTACTCGGTATTGATGATCGCCTGTCTGTTTGCGCTGCAGCTCGCCTGTTTGGACAAGCAGCTTAAATCGAGAAAAATCAGTAATCTGCCAGCCATGCCGCCACTGATGACGGTGGAGAAACGACTGTTTCAGTTGATCTCTGCAGGGGTGCTGCTGCTGACACTCTCCATCGCCTCCGGCCTCTTCTTCCTCGAAGATATGTTCGCTCAGGGCAAGTCTCACAAGGCAGTGCTCTCCATCCTGGCATGGTGTGTCTACGTGTTGCTGCTGTGGGGTCATCACACCTATGGCTGGCGCGGCCGCAAAGTCATCACGCTCAGTCTGATCGGCAGCTTCATCCTGACTCTTGCCTACTTTGGCAGTCGCTTCGTCAAAGAAGTGCTGTTGAGCTGACACCTATACTCTTTTAGCCATACCATCCAACAGGAGCCCTTTTTGGACAGCATCTCAACGAGTACATTACTGATTGTTCTCGTTATCTTGATCCTTCTTTCCGCCTTCTTCTCCAGTGCCGAAACCGGCCTGATGTCCATCAACCGCTACAAACTGCGGCATCTGGCACAGACCAAACACAAAGCCGCACGTCGCGTCGAGCAACTGCTCGCCCGCCCCGATCGCCTGCTGGGACTGATCCTGATCGGTAACAATCTGGTCAATATCCTCGCCTCCGCCATCGCCACCATCGTCTGTATCCGGCTGTTTGGTGATCTCGGGGTCGCCATCGCCACCTTCGGGCTGACGCTGGTGGTACTGGTATTCGGTGAAGTGACCCCCAAGACCCTGGCCGCCATGTTTCCGGAGAAGATCGCCTATCCCGCCTCCTGGATCCTCAAGGGGCTGATGGTGCCGCTCTCACCGCTGGTCTGGCTGATCAACGGCATCACCAGCGGCCTGCTCAAGATGCTGAAGATCAATCCCAACAAGGATGACTCCCTCAACACCGAGGAGCTGCGCACCATAGTCAATGAGGCGGGTAACCTGATCCCCCAGCGTCATCAGGAGATGCTGCTGAGCATTCTGGATCTCGACAAGATGCTGGTCGAGGACATCATGGTGCCGCGCAGCGATATCTACGCCATCGACATCAACGATGACTGGAAGAGCATCCAGCGCCAGCTGGCCCACTGCGCTCACACCAAGATCCTGCTCTATCGCGACAATATCGACGACGTTGTCGGCTTTTTGCACGCGCGCGATGCCCTGCGGCTGGTAGCCAGGGATCAGTTCAACAAATCGAGTCTGTTGCGGGAAGTGGACGAGATCTACTTCATTCCGGAAGGAACGCCGCTCAACGTGCAGCTGGCCAAGTTCCAGCGCAACAAGGAGCGAATTGGCCTGATCGTCGACGAATACGGCGACATTCAGGGGCTAATCACTCTGGACGATATTCTGGAAGAGATCGTGGGCGACTTTACCACCTCCATGACGCCAGCGCCGAGCGACGAGATCCACCCCCAGTCAGATGGTTCTTATCTGGTCGAAGGCTCAGCCAATATTCGTGAGCTGAACAAGGAGATGAACTGGCACCTGCCCATCGACGGCCCGCGTACCCTCAACGGTCTGATCCTCGAATATCTGGAAGAGATCCCCCAGCCCAACATCGGGATCCGGCTGGCCGGTTATCCTATCGAGATCCTCGATGTGGAGAACAACATGGTCAAGATGGCGCGGATTATGCCGGCATCGTACCGAGCGGAGTCGGATCCGCAAGATTGAAAAAGGGCTGCCAGTGGCAGCCCTTTTCTA
>NZ_JAYJLJ010000018.1:0-111727 GCF_051948815.1 Aeromonas sp. Lyrl_2 | reverse complement strand
TTCTATTGCTTATCGTCATTGCTCATCTTCATCATCCGGCTCCAGCACCAGCGTCGGGATCAACTCGCCAAACACCCGTTGCAGCTCGTCACGGTTGGCCAGCAGGTCTTGCAGCGTATAGCTGTCCATCACCGCCAGAAACGCATCCATCGCCTCTTTCAGCGCACTCTTGAGCAAACAGACAGAGACGATGTGGCAAGCGGGCGAGCCGCAGTCAATGCCGTCCAGATTGCCTTCCAGCGCCCTGATCACCTGCCCGATATTGATGGTGGCGGGATCGCAAGCCATGCGAATACCGCCATTCTTGCCACGCTGGGATTGCAGATAGCCCAGCTTCACCAGCTGATTGACCACCTTCACCATGTGGTTGCGGGAAACGCCATACAGGGCCGATACCTTGGCAACGCTCGACAACTCCCCTTCCGGCAGGGTGGCAAGATAGAGCAGGGCTCTCAATCCGAAATCTGTATAACTGGTTAGTCTCATAAAACCTGATTAGCGTGATGCGAAAAGTGGAGTATTGATTCAAATCAAATAAACATCTAGGATGCCACTTATTAAATGACATTTTATATGTTCAATTAGAACGAGGCCCCTATGCTAGATCAAACCACCGTTGCCGTCATCAAAAGCACCATTCCGCTGCTCGAATCGGCAGGCCCTGCCCTCACCCAGCACTTCTACCAGCGGATGTTCAGCC
This sequence comes from Aeromonas sp. Lyrl_2, assembly GCF_051948815.1. Classification (NCBI taxonomy): domain Bacteria; kingdom Pseudomonadati; phylum Pseudomonadota; class Gammaproteobacteria; order Aeromonadales; family Aeromonadaceae; genus Aeromonas; species Aeromonas sp. Lyrl_2. The sequence goes on along the minus strand of NZ_JAYJLJ010000018.1, from coordinate 111,027 downwards.
ATAACCCGGAGCTGAAAGATATCTTCAACCTGGCCCACCAACGCAGTGGCGGCCAGCCGCTGGCCCTGTTCAATGCAGTCGCCGCGTATGCCAAGAATATCGACAATCTGGGAGCACTCGCCGGTGCGGTCGAGCGGATTGCGCACAAACATACCGGATTCCTGATCCAGCCGGAACAATATCACATTGTAGGTAGTCATCTCTTGGCCACGCTCAAAGAATTGGGCGGAAGTGCGGTCACCGACGAGGTGCTGGAGGCATGGGGCAAGGCGTATGGCGTGCTGGCCGACATCTTCATCGGCCGCGAGCGAGAGATCTATCAGGAGAAGGCAAGCCAGGATGGCGGCTGGCAAGGAACCCGCACCTTCATCATCAAGGAGAAGCGAGCCGAGAGCGACCTCATCACCTCCTTCCTGCTGGCGCCGGAAGATGGCAAGCCGGTACTGACCTTCAAACCGGGCCAATACCTCAGCATCAAGCTGGTTCACCCCGAGCTGGAATATCAGGAAATCCGCCAATACTCCCTCTCCGATGCCCCCAACGGGCAGGATTACCGCATCAGCGTCAAGCGTGAGCCGCAGGGTCAGGTCTCCAACCTGCTGCACGATCACCTGCAGGCGGGTGACAAGATCGAGGTGATGCCCCCTACCGGCGATTTCTACCTGAAAGCCGACAGCCAGACCCCGGTGGTACTGCTCTCCGCCGGTGTCGGCGTGACACCGATGATGAGCATGCTCAACCAGCTGCTGGCGAGCGGCCATCAGGCTGATATCACCTGGCTACACGCCTGCGAACAGGGTGCTGTACACGCCTTCCGGGAGGATATTCAGCAAAAATCCCGCCAGCATCCCCACTTGCTGAGCCGGGTCTGGTATCGGGAGCCGGAGGCCAGCGATGTACAGGGTGAAGATTACGACCTGGCCGGCACCATGGATCTGACTGCCGTGAAGGAGCGCATCACGCCTGAGGCCCACTACTACTTCTGTGGCCCCGTCGGCTTCATGCAAGAGATCAAGCGGCAGCTGCTGGCGGCTGGGGTGCCAGCCGGGCAGCTCCATTACGAAGTTTTTGGCCCTCACCAAGATCTCTAAGGCGCGGGCAGCCATATAACAGAGGGAGGTTCCTGCCTGTCATGGCACGGCGGCTGGAACCGGACCCACAGGTGCAGATCTGTGGGTCATTTTTTTGGATCAGTGCATCGCCTTGGCGCGGGCCACCACGTTGGCCGGCATCCGGTTGCCAAGACGGCTGAGCAGACTCGCCGCCTTCTGGTGCAGCGCCTTGTCACCGATGACGGAGCCATGGAGCCAGCGATAGGCGTCCTCATAATCGAGCGGACTGCCCATCCCCTGCAACAGCATCTCGACCCACTCGATGCGAGCCCGCAGAAAACCGAGGCTGGCCGCCTCGCGCATCAGAGTTTCGGCTCGCACCAAATCCTTCTGCACCAAAGTTCCTTTCCAGTAGTAGCGACCCAGTTGCTCCAGCGCCGGCGCCAACCCCTGATTGGCCGCCTCCCACATATATTGCACCCCGAGCTCGGCATTGGATTTGGTGCAGACACCCCACGCCAGCATATCCCCCCAGAGGAATTGATAGGCCGGGATCTTCATCACCGAGGCGCGCGCTTCGATATCCTGAGTCAGCTGACAGCGATCCTGCTTCACCTGAGTGAGGTGGCGCCCCTGCTCAATCCAGTTGAGCAGCTCGTCCTGACGATAGAGCGGCACCGCCTGCAACTCGCCTGCGGCCAGAGGTGCGGGAGGCGCAACCACAGCAGCAGGTTCCGCCGGTTTTGGCAGCGGCGTGGCCCCCTCGCCACTGCTGGCAACGGGTGTGACCGGCTCAGCCGGAAGCAAGACGGGGACGGCCTCAGAGGGCGCTGGCGTAGCAGCAGAGACAGGGGCCGTTGCCACCGCAGCACTGCTTTCGGTCGGTGCTGATGCACTTGCTGCAGGCGCATCGCTCGATACGGCAGCCGATACCGCCTCGGCACCATAGAGGGGCGCGGTGAATGCACCGACAAGAATGAGTAGGGTAAGGGGTTTCATCATAAGGATCTCCTGCTGCACTCTGTTATCGGCACCAAGCCCCATCCCCTTAGTCTTCCGGGCGGATCTCATCAATACAAAAGGGAGCCGAAGCTCCCTTGTTGGCACGGTTGACCCGCTTACTTGACGAAATCGACACCCAGCTGGATATCGGCTTTCAGGGTAGCCAGCATGCCTTCCATCGCTTCCTGCTCGAACGCGCTCAGCTTGCCGTAATCCAGTACGGTTTCAACGCCGTTCTTGCCCAGCAGTACCGGCTGCGCGAAGAAAGTGGCGTGCTCGCCGTTGCCTTCCACGTAAGCGCACTCGATGACGTTGGCTTCGCCCTGCAGACCCTTGATGAGGGAGAGACCAAAACGACAAGCCGCCTGACCCATGGAGAGGGTTGCGGAACCGCCACCGGCCTTGGCTTCAACCACTTCGGTACCGGCATTCTGAATGCGCTTGGTCATGGCAGCCACTTCTTCAGCGGTGAAGGAGGCGCCTTCAATCTGGGAGAGCAGCGGCAGAATGGTGACGCCACTGTGGCCACCGATCACGTTGACGCGAACCTTGTCCACGTTCAACCCTTTGGTGGCGGCCACGAAGGTCTCGGCGCGGATCACGTCCAAAGTGGTGACACCGAACAGGCGACGCTTGTCATAGACACCGGCTTTCTTCAGCACTTCGGCGGCGATGGCCACAGTGGTGTTGACCGGGTTGGTGATGATGCCGATCAGTGCTTTCGGGCAAGTGGCCGCGCACTTCTCGACCAGATTCTTGACGATACCGGCGTTGATATTGAACAGGTCGGAGCGATCCATCCCCGGCTTGCGTGCCACACCGGCGGAGATCAGCACCACATCGGCCCCAACCAGCGCAGGAGTCGGATCTTCACCGCAGAAGCCCTTGATGGCGACGTCGGTAGGAATATGACTGAGGTCAACGGCCACACCCGGAGTAACCGGGGCGATGTCATACAGGCTCAGCTCGGAGCCAGCCGGCAGACGGTTTTTCAACAGCAGAGCGAGGGCTTGACCGATGCCACCAGCGGCACCCAGAACGGCAACTTTCATGATCAACTCCATGTTTAAGCGTAGGTTTAAGGTTGTTTGTTGTTGTGCGCCCAACCTTAATGGATCCCCCCATAAAAAACAATCTGATAACAGTTGCAGTCACGGGTTCTGTGAGCCACGAAACATGCGGGAGCAAAAATTGGAGGGAAATACAAAAAGTTGGAGGAGAAGCACAGTTTTTCTGCACTTCTCCTTACCATAAAGAGGTAGTTATGAAGGTCTCAGGATTGGAATGCCAACGCCCGTTTTTCACACCAGCGAAAACCAATTGTTAACAATCCGTTCATCGCCAGATAAAGCCCGCCAGCCACCCCGAACACCGCCAGGGTATCGTAGGTCTGGGCGTTCAACCCCTGCGCCAGCCCCATAATGTCCATGATGGTGATGGTACTGGCGAGGGAGCTCCCCTTGAGCACCAGGATCACCTCGTTGGAGTAGGCAGGCACCAGATGACGGGCGGCGTGGCGCACCTTCATCCAGAGGGTCTGGCGACCGTTAAAACCAAGCGCACGACACGCCTCTACTTCACCGGCCGGGATGGCATCGAGCGCCCCCTTGAACAACCGGGTGGAGTAGGCCGCCGTGTTGAGGCCCAGCGCCAGCACGGCGCAGAACCAGGGCTGCTTGAGCAGCGGCCAGAGCGGGCTGGCTTTCAGCCACTCGAACTGGCCCGGCCCGTAGTAAATCAGGAAGATCTGGATAAGCAGCGGCGTACCGGTAAAGAGCAGCACCCACAGCTGCACCAGCTGGGTCGCTACCGGCAGGCGCAGCTCCAGCACCCAGGTCATCAGGGCTGCCAACACAATCCCCAGCAGCAGGCTGAACAGGGTCAGCTCCAGCGTGGTGACCAGACCGCCCAGCAACGTAACGAGATACTCTTGCATCAGTTAGCCTCCGTAGCGGCGGGTGTAGCGGGCTGCCAGCCCGAGGCCATATTCACTCACCAGACTGATGGCCAGATAGATGAGGGCCGCGGCGGCATACCAGGTGAAAGGCTCATAGGTACTGGCCGAGGCCATCTGGGCCTGACGCATCATCTCGTTGACCCCGATAAGCGACACCAGCGCGGTATCTTTCAGCAACACCAGCCACTGGTTGCCGAGGCCCGGCAGGGCATGACGCCACGCCTGCGGCAACACGATGCGAAAGAAGATGTGGCTCTTGCTCAACCCCAACGCCAGCGCCGCCAGCCGTTGACCTGAAGGCACCGCATTGAGCGCCGCCCGCAGGGTCTGGGTCGCATAGCTGGCGAACAGCAGGGAGAGCGCCAGCACGCCACAGGCAAACGGGCTGAACTCCACATACTCGCCAGTGATGAGGAACAACACCTGGGTCGAGCCGAAGTAGATGAACAGCACCACCAGCAACTCGGGCAGGCCACGGATCAGCGTGGTCAGGGTGGCCACCGGCCACACCAATGCACGCTGCTTGCTGAGCTCGGCGGCACTGAACGCCAGTGCCAATACCATGCCCCCGACCAGTGATGCCAGGGCCAGCCCGAGGGTCATCCAGGCTGCATCCAACAACAGGCTCAACATGGCTTACTGCGCGAAGTATTTGTCGAAGATTTTCTGATAGGTGCCGTTGGCCTTGATCTCGGCCAGCCCCTTGTTCAGCTGGGTCAGCAGCTCCTGATTGCCCTTGGCGACCGCGATGCCAAAGCCGGTACCGAAGTACTTGGCATCCGTCACCGGCGCACCCACCACCGCATACTCCTTGTGCTGCTTCAGCCAGTCGGCAGCAACGGCAGTATCGGCAAAGACACCGTCGGTACGGCCATTCATCATGTCGAGGAAGGCGCTCTGGTAGCTGGCGTACGGCACGGTCAGCAGACCCTTGCTCACCCAGTTATCCACCAGATAGGACTGGTGAGAGGTACCGTTCTGCACGCCGACCGTCTTGTCGACCATCTCTTCCGGCCCCTTGAAGGCCCCTTTCTTGGCGACGAATACGGCCGAATTCTCGTAATAGATGTCGGAGAAGTCGACCTGAGCGGAGCGCTCCGGGGTCACGTCCATGGCGGCGATGGCAGCATCGTAGCGACGGAATTTCAGGCTGGGGATCAGGCTGTCAAAGGCCTGATTGTGGAAGCTGCACTCCAGCTTGGCCTGCTCGCAGATGGCGCGCGCCAGATCGATGTCAAAACCCTGAAACTCGTTCTTGTCATCCAGGTATTCGAACGGTGCGTAGGTGGCCTCGGTGGCGAACTTGATCTCTTTGGCCATGACTGAGGTACTCAACAGGCCCATGGCAGCAACCAACAACAGACTCTTTTTCATGACAGCTTCCTTATCGATTCAATATCAATGCATCAAGAATTCGGCAAACCGGCTGGTTTGCGGGGATTGGAAAATTGCAGCGGTGCCGGATTCGATGATCCGCCCCTTCTCCAGATAAATCACCTGACTGGCCACCTTGCGGGCAAAGTCGACCTCGTGGGTCACCACCACCTGGGTAATGCCGGTCTGGCTCAGGTTGCGGATGATCTCGGCCACTTCTTTGGTGATCTCGGGATCGAGGGCTGCTGTCGGCTCGTCAAACAGCAGCACTTCCGGGTCCATCATCAGGGTACGGGCAATGGCCACCCGCTGCTGCTGACCGCCAGAGAGACGGGCAGGCCAGGCATCGCGCTTGTCGGCCAGTTGCAGCTGGGCCAGCAGATAGGCCCCCTTCTCGATGGCGGCCTCCTTGCTCATGCCAAGCACCTTGACCGGCGCTTCAATCAGATTCTCCATCACAGTGAGATGTGGCCAGAGATTGTACTGCTGGAACACCATCCCCACCTTGCGGCGCAGCAGTTGGGACTGGCGGTTGAATTCGGCAGCAGAGAGGGAGTTCGGGAAAGAAAATTCACTTTCACCAATCCGCAGAACACCCGCATCCGGGGTATCCAGCAGATTCATCATCCGTAGCAGGGAACTCTTGCCAGCACCGCTCGGGCCCAGCAACACCAAGGTTTCACCGGGAGATGCCCGAAAGCTGACCTGTTGCAGAACCGGCACCTTGTGCCAGGACTTCTCGATACCTATTAATTCAATACCCATACAGCCCAATTGAATAAGTTTTCAAAATTTCATCCCGATTCTATCCCTAATAAAGGTTGATGCAAGCCATTTTTGAATCAATATGCAGAACAAGCGCCGCTTCCTTGCAAAAAACGGCATATGAATGCAAAATGGCCCCGCTGTTCGTATCTGCCGCCTGTATCGCACAGGCCGCCACACCTCCTCATTCGTGAGACCAAGATGAAACACAACGACAAGCAAGAAAAACTGGCCAAGGCCTTTAAAGCCTTGCTGAAAGAAGAGCGCTTTGGCTCCCAGGCAGAAATCGTCACCGCCCTGCAAGAGCTGGGCTTCGAGAACATCAACCAGTCCAAGGTATCGCGCATGCTGAGCCGCTTCGGCGCCGTTCGCACTCGCAACGCCAAGATGGAGATGGTCTACTGCCTGCCAGTGGAACTGGGCGTGCCCACCACCTCCAGCCCGCTCAAGAATCTGGTGCTGGACGTCGATCACAACGGCGCACTGGTGGTGATCCACACCAGCCCGGGCGCTGCCCAGCTGATCGCCCGCCTGCTCGACTCCCTCGGCAAGGCAGAGGGGATCCTCGGCACCATCGCCGGTGATGACACCATCTTCATCACCCCGACCAGCGATACCGATATCGAAGAGCTCTACCTCTCCGCCCTCGAGCTGTTCGAACAGACGCCGTAATGGCCGCTACCGCGTCATAGCGGTCACGCCAGAACGAAAAATCCCGGCCAAGGCCGGGATTTTTGTTTTCTGAGTCTTCGTCAGGCGGGCTTATTTGCCCTGCGCCATCAAAAAACCCTCCGATGGGGCGAAGAAAGCCGCGCCGGTCACCGCCTTGGTAAAGCGCAGCAGGTGGTCGAAGTGGCTACCCTCCCCCTTGTACATGCTGGCCAGCATGGCGTTGAAGTGCTGAGGAGTGCGGCAGCAGGAGATGAAGTAGAGCCCCTGCTCGGTCATGGTGCCCCAGGGCATGCTCTGGCGCAGGATCTCCATGGACTCCCCTTTCGGCGTCTTCAGATTGACCCGCTTGATGTGGGCGGTCAGCGGCTTGGCAGCAGACTCATACTCGATATTGTCGGGCTTGGTGCGACCGATAATGTCTTCCTGCTCTTTTTGCGCCAGCTTCTCCCAGTCGCTCATGGCGTGGACCCAGCGCTGGACATGAATGTAGGAGCCACCGGCAAACTCGCCTTCCGCCAGCAGCGCCACTTCGGCACGGTGTTCATCCTGCGGGTTCTCGGTGCCGTCAACGAAACCGGTCAGGTCACGGAAATCCAGATTGCGGAAACCGCGCACCTCTTCGGCCAGCTCGACCAGTCCGGCCAGCAGCGCCATCACACGGTGACCGGCGTGGTGCAGCACATCCACCCGATCGGCGCGCAGCTGAATAAAGAGATCAAACGGGGTGTTGGGAGCTTCCTGACCGTTGGCGGATTGCGCCATAAAGCTGCGGAACTGGGGCGGACGGGCGGCAGGGTAGAGACCATCCCAGGCGTCGGCGCCAACAGCAACCAGACCGCTGAAACCGGCATCGGGGAAATCGGCGGCGACCGCCTGCCACAGGGCGGGCAGTTTGGCCAAACGGCCGACCAGTTCGGCGGCATCGCCGGTGCGATTGAACATCAGATAGAGGGCGTGCAGATTCGGCTCTGCGCAGATCCCGGCTTGGGCTTTCATATATCTCTCCCCTGAGTAGGCGTTAGCGTTACGGGCTATTTGCGTTGCGCGATTATAAACCAGAGTGGATCCAGTTCTTTGATTTCACGACGATATCACGCGTTCAGGGCAAAGGGTCAAACAACACCAGCCCATGGGGGGCAACCTTGATCCGTGCCCGCATCCCATCAAGGGGCTCGCCAATGCTCGCCTCCAGCTGCAGCTCGCCACACTCGAACAGCACCCGGCAGTGGTGGCCGAGGAACTGCTGCTCCACCACCTTGAGCTCGCCATCTGCGGCGCTCTCCAGCAGCAGTTGCTGAGGGCGGAGCATCAGCTGTAACTGCTCACCCACCGCGCGGCCATGAGGCTCGCTGCCACAAATGACCCCGAGCGCCGTCTGCACGCAGTGGCTGTCCACCACCTCGGCAGCCAGATAGTTGACCCCACCGAGAAACTCCGCCACGAAGCGGTTTTGCGGGCGGCGATAGAGCTGCTCAGGCTGGCCCACCTGCTCGATGTGACCGGCGCGAAACAGCGCCAGCCGATCGGCGAAGGCGAACGCCTCCTCCTTGCTGTGGCTGACGAAGATGGCGCCGATCCCCTGCTGCTTGAGCAAGGCGCGGATCTCGAGGATCAGCTTCATCCGTACCTGGGTATCGATGTTGGAGAAGGGCTCATCCAGCAGCATCAACCGCGGCTTGCACACTAGCGCCCGGGCGATGGCCACCCGCTGCTGCTGACCACCGGAGAGCTGGTGCGGATAGCGATCCCCCAGCCCCTGCAGATTGACCAGCGCCAGCGCCTCGTCCACCTGCTGCTGGCGGGCGCGGCGATCGAGTTTGGTCAGGCCAAAGCCAACATTGTCGGCCACCGTCAGGTGGGGAAAGAGGGCGTAATCCTGAAAGATCATGCCGATGTTGCGCGCCTCGGGCGGCACGCTGGCACCCGGCCCGTCGAGCAGGGTATCGCCGAGGCGAATCGAGCCATCGGCCAGCGGCAGCAGCCCGGCGATGGCCTTGAGCAGCGTGGTTTTGCCGCAGCCACTGGCTCCCAGCAGGCAGACGATCTCGTTGTCTGCCACCGTCAGGGAGAGCTGTTCCAGCACATTGCGGCCGTTATAACGGCAGCTGACATTTTCAACCTGCAAACAGGACAAGGCTGACTTCCTCTCGTTTCTGGCGGTGCGCGGCCTTTTTCAGCGCACCGCATGCAATATCATTGGCCGACGTGGCGACTCAGTGGCCCGGAGTGTCCAGACTGCGGTTGACCCAGATCAGCGGCAACAGTCCCACCAGCACAATGACGATAGCGCCCAGGGCACCGCGCTCCAGCATCTCGTCCGAGACAAACTGATAGACGTGGGTCGCCAGAGTATCGAAGTTGAACGGCCGCAGCAGCAGGGCGGCGGGCAGCTCCTTCATGGATTCGATAAACACCAGCATGGCACCGGCAAACAGACCGCGGCGCACCAGCGGCAGATGGACCCGGCGCAGCATGCCGCCATCCCCCTGCCCCAGGGAGCGGGCAGCCATGTCGAGACTGGGGGAGATCTTGCCCATGCTGCTCTCCACCGAGCCGATGGCGATGGCCACGAAGCGTACCAGATAACCGAACACGATGGCGGTGATGGTGCCGGTCAGCAGCAAGCCCGGGCCCTGACGCCCGAGCCACTCGGCCAGATCGTTGATGGCAAAGTCGAGGGCGGTGAGCGGCACCAGCACCCCGATGGCGAGCACGGTACCCGGCATGGCGTAACCCATGGCGGCGATGCGTAGGGGCAGCAGGCTCTTGATCCCACCATCGAGACGGCGGAAAAAGCCGAGCAGCAGGGCGATGCCCATCGCCAACAGAGCGGTCAGCGCCGAGATAGCCAAGCTGTTGCCGGCGAAGCGGACAAACTCCGGCGTCCACGACAACTCGAAGTAACGCACGCCGTAATCGAGCAGGATGACGAATGGCAGACCGAAACCGGCCAGCACCAGCCCCCAGCACCAAAAAGCAGCCAGAGCGCGACTCATCCCCTTGAGCGGATAGCGCAGCGGCTGCTCATGGCCCATGGACTTCTGGAATACCTGCTGCCGACTGCGCGAGCGACGCTCCAGCGCGATCAGCAGCACCACCGCCAGCAGCATCAGGCAGGAGAGTTTGGCCGCAGTGGCCAGACTGCCGTAACCGAGCCAGGTGTCGTAGACCGCCGTGGTCAGGGTGTTGATGGCAAAGAAGTGGACGGTGGCGAAATCTGCCAGCGTTTCCATCGCAACCAGGGATACCGCCACCATGATGGCAGGGCGCGCCAGCGGCAGACTGAGACGACGAAAGCTCTGCCACGGCGTACAGCCGAGCAGGCGGCTGGAGTGGATCAGGCTGACTGACTGCTCGAGAAAAGAGGCGCGGGTCAGCAGATAGACATAGGGGAACAGCACCAGCGCCAGCACCCAGGCGGCGCCGCCAAGGGAGCGAATGGCAGGAAACCAGTAATCGGCTGGACTGTTCCAGCCAAAGAGTGCTCGCAACCCGGCCTGTAGCGGGCCCGAGTAGTCGAGCAGGTCGGTATAGACGTAGGCGACGATATAGGAGGGCATGGCCATCGGCAGCATCAAGGCCCACTGCAGGGCGCGCCGCCCCGGTACCTGACACATGGCCACCAGCCAGGCGGTAGGCACGCCAAACAGCAAGCTGAGCAATACTACGCCGACCACCAGCCCCAGAGTATTGCCCAGATAGTCGAGCAGCACGGTATCGGCGAGGTGGCGAAACAGCGCCCCCTCAGCCGAGAAGGCAGAGAAAAGCAGGGCTATAACCGGTAAACCCAGCAGCAGGGCGGTAGCCCAGCTGCCGGTCATCCATCCAAAATTTTTCATGAGACCACAGATGTTGATGGGGCCGTTGGCCCCATCTGATTACAAGTCGAACTTCACTTCATCCAGCAACTGCAAGGCGTCCTTGCGGTGCTTGGCGTAATCGCTGACCGGTAGTGCGTCAGACTTGAAACTGCCCCAGGACTTGACCATGGCGGAAGGCTCGACTCCGGCCTTGACCGGATATTCGGCGTTCACGTCCGCATACATGTGCTGGGCTGTGTCGCCAGCCAGAAACTCCATCAGCTTCTGGGCCTCGGCCTTGTTCTTGGCATACTTGGTCATGGCCACGCCGCTCACGTTGACGTGTGCACCGCGGTCAGCCTGGTTCGGGAAGTTGATATAGACCGCATCCGCCCAGGACTTCTGCGCAGGATCTTTCAACATGGCGCCCAGATAGTAGCTGTTGCCGAGTGACACGTCACAGATACCATCCTTGATCGCCTTGACCTGATCCCGGTCGTTGCCCTGCGGCTTGCGCGCCAGGTTGGCCTTGACCCCTTCCAGCCAGGTTTTGGTCTCAGCCATGCCGTGATGGGCAATCATGGAGGAGACCAGCGCCACATTGTACTCATGCTTGCCGCTGCGGGTGCAGATTTTCCCTTTGAATTCCGGTTTGGCCAGATCTTCGTAGCTGATGGTATCGAGCTTGCCGAGGCGATCCTTGCTGGAGTAGATGGCGCGAACCCGGGTAGTCAGCGCGAACCAGCGATTCTCCGGATCACGATAGATGGCGGGGATGTTCTCCTGCAGGATCTTGCTGTCTACCGGCTGCACCAGCCCCTTGTCCACCAGATCGGTCAGACGGCTGATATCGACGGTCAGCATCAGGTCGGCCGGAGAGAGTTTGCCTTCCCGCTCCAGACGCTCGTTCAACCCCTCTTTGGCGAACACCACGTTCACCTTGATGCCAGATTCCTTCTCGAACTGCTGGATGATGGGCTTGATCAGCTCATCCTGCCGGTTGGAGTAGACATTCACTTCCCCGGCCGCCAATGCCGACTGAGCTGCCAACGCAGAGAAAGCCAGTGCCAACATCTTCATTTTCATCATCCATTCCTTGATTAGCTATACAGAGTGATAACGATTTCCGTTTGCATTCTGCATACATCTTATAAGCGGATCAAGAAAGCTCGCCGTCGCCACATCACATATTTAATCGCCCATAAATGAAAAGGGCCGGATGGAATCCCATTCGACCTCTTCTGAGCAAAACGTTATGTTGATCAGGCTTCAATAAGCGCTCACGACATCGGGATTCCCCGAGATCGGGAGGTCAACAGATCTGTACGTCACGGATGCGGTTCATCACAGCGCCTCGTCGTCACTCTCGCCGGTGCGGATGCGCACCGCTTGCAGCAAGTCGTAGACAAAAATCTTGCCGTCGCCGATCTTGCCGGTATAGGCCGCCTTGCAGATCGCCTCGATCACCCCTTCCACGTTATCATCAGCGGTGGCAATCTCCAGCTTCACCTTGGGCAGGAAGTCGACCTGATACTCGGCTCCCCGGTATAATTCGGTGTGTCCCTTCTGGCGGCCAAATCCCTTGACCTCGGACACGGTCAGCCCTTCCACCCCCAGGTTGGCAATAGCCTCGCGGACATCGTCCAACTTGAACGGTTTGATAATCGCACTAATCAGCTTCATCTGGTTGCTCCCAATCCATGGTGTGTCATGAATCGGGTTTCAATTCTTATGCCAAGTATTTTTATTGTTTTATTTCATATAGATAGAGTTTAATGTCGGCGCCATTCGCCAGGCACATCCCCATAACCGGCCAGCACGCCCCATAATGAGGCACCATGCTGCAGCGGTCAGCGGGTATGCACCAAACAAGAGCAAAACAGCATGTTAGTTATCTCCAACAGCGTCACGATTCCCTGGCATGAGCTGCAATTTCAGACCATGCGGGCACAGGGCAACGGTGGACAGCACGTCAACAAGACCGACTCCGCCGTCTGGCTGCGCTTCGATTACCGCAACTCTCCCAGCCTGACGCCCCTCTACAAGGAGGGTCTCGACAAGCTGAGCGACAGCCGGGTACACGATGGCTTTATCCTGATCCGGGTCGAGAGCCATCGCAGCCAGGACATGAACCGCAAGGAGGCGATGAGCCGTCTGGTGGAGTTGCTGAAGAAAGCAGCCTGGCGCCCCAAGGCTCGTCATGCCACCAAGCCGACCCGCAGCTCCCAGCGCAAACGGGTCGATGCCAAGAAACGCAAGGGGGATATCAAGTCCGCCCGCGGCAAACCGGTTCTGGACTGAGCCAGCCCCCAGCCCCCAAAGGATGTCAGCCGATGAGATACAGTTTTTGCGACAGCGCCCGCGGCCCGCTGCTGGTCGCCATCGATCAGGATGGCCTGCGCCACGTGGAGTTCATGCACGGGGAGCGGCCCGTCATGCCGCAAACTGACTGGCAACGGGATGACAAGGCGCTGGCGCCCTATCTTGCCCAGTTCAACGCCTATTTCGCCGGAAAATTGCAGCAGTTCGATCTGCCCATGGCAGCGAAAGGCACCCCGTTCCAGCAAACGGTGTGGAACGCTTTGTGTGATATCCCCTATGGCGAGACCGTGAGCTATCTCGAGATTGCCCAGGCTATCGGCAATCCCAAGGCAGTGCGGGCGGTGGGCGCCGCCAACGGCCGCAATCCGCTGAGCATCATAGTGCCCTGCCATCGGGTGATCGGACGCAGCGGCGAGCTGACCGGCTATGCTGGCGGCATTCCCATCAAGCGCTGGTTGCTTGCACTGGAACAGACAGGCACAGCATTCGAGCTGGCCCCATGAGACGATGACCACCCCTGAGAGGGACGGGACAATATCGTGGCCAAAATGAAAAGGCTTTCAGCCAGTGGCCACGCTTTGCTGACAAGATGAACAGAAAATGAAGAATCGCCTCAGAACTACTTCAGATTGAGCTTGGCATGATGGCTCCATACTTGAATGGCACGGCTCATTCGCTGATTCAAGTAGCACCCATGTGACGCTTCCAATCTGTCTTTTTCCCCGCGCCTCCTCTGAGGCGCTTTTTTTGTGCCAACACAACAGGCTACCACCCGGGTTGAGTGGCCTGAGCGCCACAAAATCTGCACCAGCCCAAAAACCAAGAGGCGAAGGATCATCCTTCGCCTCTGACGTAACAGCGAGCTACTCGCTCTGGGGCAGGAACTGCAGTTCAGGCGCCGAGGAGGTCAGCACATCGGCGCAATAATCCCAGGTCGAGATGCGATAGTGCTGCAGATCTTCATCCAGATGCAGGCCGTCCGACTCCTGATGGAACCAGCTGGCAAAACGGGATGGGGTGATGAGCTGGATCTGCTCTTCGATGGCGTGGCTATCCTTCCCCTCGGCCAGATCACAATCCTCGATAACCCGCAGGGCGTAGATATGGCGAAAATAGACCCGGCAGAGGATTTGCGGGGGCAGATCGATGCTGCGTGCCCGCCCCAGCATGATGGTCAGAGAGTCGCTCCAGAGATCCTGATGCAGCTCGGCCACAACCAGACCGGGCGGTAGCTGGCGGGACGGAGCCCAAGGTACGGCAACCTGCCGAATGGCATTTTTCTGTTCCATATTCACCTCACGACGACTCGCTCCCTGTCTTGAGTCTATCTGAACCACATAGTCCCGGCGAAGGCAATCGATGGACAATAAAAACGGCAATAAAAAAGCCGACGTATCAAACGTCGGCGAATAAAAAGTGCTTACAACAGAGGATTCACATATTCAGACCCGTGGGTCGAAAGATTGGTTCCCTCTTTTTGTAATTAATTTTCGGCGCGTTTAAACATCAGGGTATTGGCGTCCGACTCTTCCGGCACGAAGTAGTAGCCCTCGGCGTTGAAACCGGTCAGCTGCTCCACCTCGGTCAGACGGTGCTTGATGATGTGGCGAGCCATCATGCCGCGCGCCTTCTTGGCGTAGAAGCTGATGATCTTGAACTGGCCGTTCTTCTCATCCTTGAACACCGGTGTGACAATCCGCCCTTTCAGGCTCTTGGGTCGTACCGACTTGAAATACTCGTCGGAGGCCAGATTGATCAGCACTTCATCCCCCTGCGCTGCCAGCGCGTCGTTGAGGTGGTGAGTGATCACCTCGCCCCAGAACTGGTAAAGATCCTTGCCTCGGCTATTGTCGAGCTTGGTCCCCATCTCCAGTCGATAGGGCATCATCAGGTCGAGGGGACGCAACACACCATAGAGGCCTGAGAGCATCCGCAGGTGTGCCTGAGCAAAGTCAAAATCGGCCTCGCTAAAATCCTCTACCGCCAAACCGGTGTAGACATCCCCCTTGAAGGCCAGCAGTGCCTGACGGGCGTTGGCAGGGGTGAAATCTGGCTGCCACTCGGCAAAACGGGCGGCATTGAGACCGGCCAGCTTGTCGCTAATCTTCATCAGAGTGGCGATCTGGTCAGGGCTCAGTTGGCGGGCTCGGCTAATCAGTTCGGCGGAGTGATCCAGCAGCTCGGGTTGGGTGAAACGGGGTGTCACCAGCGGTGACTCGTAATCCAGCGTCTTGGCCGGGGAAACCACAATCAGCATAACGTTCCTTTATGGCGAGGGGCCGAACGACAGAGCGGCCCCATGATTCATTCATCCAGCGTCACATTGTCCAGCGTGCCAGTGCCGAGCCGCTCGCGACCGGAGAGCTTGATCAGCAGTCGCAGGTCGTTGGCCGAGTCAGCATGGGCGAGTGCCTCACTGTAGCCAATCTGGCCGGCGCAGAACAGGCTGAAGAGCGCTTGATCGAAGGTCTGCATACCCAGCTCGGTGGATTTGGTCATCACCTCCTTGAGGCGATGCATCTCTCCCTTGCGAATAATGTCGGTGATGAGCGGGGTATTGAGCAGGATCTCGAACGCAGCGCAGCGCCGCTTGCCATCCATACTCGGCACCAGCTGCTGGGCAACGATGGCCTTGAGGTTGAAAGAGAGATCGAACAGGAATTGGCGGTGTTTGTCTTGCGGCACCAGATGGAGGATGCGATCCAGCGCCTGGTTGGCATTGTTGGCATGCAAAGTGGCGAGACAAAGGTGTCCCGTCTCGGCGAACTGCAGGGCAAACTCCATGGTCTCCTGACTTCGGATCTCGCCGATCAGGATCACGTCCGGTGCCTGACGCAGCGAACTTTTCAGCGCCACATCGAACGACTCGGTGTCGATCCCCACCTCTCGCTGGGTCACCAGACTGCGACCATGCTGATGAACGAACTCCACCGGATCTTCCACCGTCAGAATGTGACCATCGGCATGCTGGTTGCGATAGCCGATCATCGCCGCCTGGGTAGTCGATTTGCCCGCCCCGGTGGCGCCGACAAACAGCACCAGCCCCCGCTTGGCCATCGCCACCTCTTGCAGGATCTTGGGTAGCTGCAGATCTTCAAAGGTAGGAATGCGGGTCTCGATACGCCGCACCACCATGCCGGGCAGCTCCTGCTGCCAGAATGCGCTGACCCGAAAACGGCCAAGCGCTTCGCGATAAATCGCGTAGTTGGCCTCCTTGGTGCGGATATAGCGCTCGAAGTGATCGCTGCTGAGGGTATCCCTGACCAGCGTCAGAGCCCCCTTCTTGTCGAGCGCTTCCCCCCCCAGCGACACCAGATGGCCATTCACCTTGAGGGTGGGCGGCGAGCCCACCGTCACAAACAGATCCGATCCCTTTCGCTCGACCAGCTGGCTCAGCAGATCATCCAGATTCATCATCTATCCCTCCCTGGGTGCGAGTCGCTTAAATGCTGTTGGGATCGACGGCCTTGGCCTTGGCATCGAGGGATGCCACCACACCGCGGCTCACCAGCTGCTTGAGGCTCTGATCCATGGTCTGCATACCGTGGGTCATCCCGGTCTGGATCACCGAGTAAAGCTGGGCGATCTTGTCCTCCCGAATGAGGTTACGCACCGCCGGAATGCCCATCATGATCTCGTGGGCCGCCACCCGGCCACCGCCAATGCGCTTGAGCAGGGTCTGGGAGATGACCGCCCGCAGGGATTCGGAGAGCATGGAGCGCACCATGTCCTTCTCCGCGCCGGGGAAGACGTCGATGATACGGTCGATGGTCTTGGCCGCCGACGAGGTGTGCAGGGTGCCAAACACCAGGTGGCCGGTTTCGGCGGCCGTCATGGCCAAACGAATGGTCTCAAGGTCGCGCATCTCGCCCACCAGAATGATGTCCGGGTCTTCCCGCAGTGCCGAGCGCAGGGCGTTGCTGAAGCTCTTGGTATCCCGATGAACTTCCCGCTGGTTCACCAGACAGCGCTTGTTCTCGTGGACGAACTCGATGGGATCCTCGATGGTGAGGATGTGGTGATGGAAGTTCTCGTTGATGTAGTTGACCATGGCCGCCAGGGTGGTCGATTTACCCGAGCCGGTAGGGCCGGTCACCAGTACCAGACCCCGCGGGAACTCGGCGATCTTGCGGAAAATCTCCGGCGCATCGAGATCCTCGAGGCTCAGCACCGTGCTGGGGATGGTACGAAATACCGCGCCCGAGCCGCGCGCCTGCTGGAAGGCGTTGACCCGGAAACGGGCCAGATTGGGCACCTCGAACGAGAAGTCGACCTCGAAGTTCTCCTCCAGCTCCTTGCGCTGATGATCGTTCATGATGTCGTAAATGAGGGCATGCACTTCCCGGTGTTCCAGGGCGGGCAAATTGATCTTGCGAACCTCACCATCAACCCTGATCATCGGGGGAACCCCGGCCGAGAGGTGTAGATCCGAGGCTTTATGCTTTACACTGAAAGCCAATAACTCTGTGATATCCATAGACTTGTCATTCTCCCATCACAAGATCACTAACGAAATATGAACCAGATTGCCCAGCACCTGTTTCAGGTAAAGGAACGTATTGCCCAGGCCGCCGAACGGGCGAGCCGCAACCTGCAGCAGATCCGCCTGCTGGCCGTGAGCAAGACCAAACCTGTCGAGGCCATCATGGCCGCCCATGCCGCAGGTCAGCGCTGTTTTGGCGAATCCTACGCTCAGGAAGCAGCGGCCAAGATCGATACCTTGCGCCAGCAGCCGGAATATAGCGACATAGAGTGGCACTTTATCGGCCCTTTGCAATCGAACAAATCCAAACTGGTCGCCGAACGGTTTGACTGGGTGCAGAGCGTGGATCGGGACAAGCTGATCGACCGCCTCAACAACCAGCGTCCCGCCAGCATGGCACCGCTAAATGTTTGTCTGCAAATCAATATTAGCGGAGAGAGCAGCAAGTCCGGAACGTCGGAACAAGAGATTTTCCGCCTTGCCGAGCTGGTCTCTCAAAGTGAGCGACTGGTGCTGCGGGGGCTGATGGCCATTCCCGAGCACACCAGTGACGAGCGCGTACTGGCCGCCCAAATGACCCGTATGCAGACTCTGTTCACCGAGCTTGCGCGACAATACCCCACGGTGGATACCCTCTCGATGGGGATGACCGAGGATCTTGAACTGGCGATAGCCCACGGCAGCACCATGGTGCGGGTCGGCACCGCCATCTTCGGCGCCCGTGACTACTCATAGGCAAGGCCAGCGGATAACCCATACGTCCGCCTCTTGCCGCGACTTCATCAACAGGAGCGTTTGATGGAACACCGAATTCTGGCGTCAGGTGGTGCAGGCAGCGCCAACCCCGCCGCGACCCCATGTGCAACAGGAGCATCTGATGCAGCATAGAACGCTGGCCTTTATCGGCGCGGGCAACATGAGCCGCAGCATCATCGCCGGACTGGTCAAGGCGGGTTATCCCGCCGGGCAGATCACGGCCGCCAACCCCAGTCTGCCCAAGCTGGAGGCGCTGGCGAGCGAACATGGCATTCGCATCACCCAGAGTAATGCCGAGGCGGCCCGCGATGCCGAAGTGATCGTGCTGGCGGTCAAACCGCAGCTGATGGCCGGCATGCTAGCCGCTCTGGTTGCCGAGCTGGGCTCCCTTGAGGGCAAGCTGCTCATCTCCATCGCGGCTGGCATCAAGGTGGCGCGCCTTGGCGAGATGGCCGGTGGCCATGACCGCATCATCCGCACCATGCCCAATACCCCTGCCCTGCTGGGTCTCGGCATGACCGGCCTCTATGCACCCGAACATATTGCCGCCGTGGATCGCGAGTTTGCCGAGCAGATGATGCAGGCGGTCGGCAAGACCCTCTGGGTAGAGCAGGAGTCCGGCATCAACGGCGTCATCGCCGCAGCGGGCAGTGCTCCGGCCTACTTCTTCCTCTTTATGCAGGCGATCGCCGAAGAGGCCGAAGCGATGGGTTTCTCGCCCGATCAGGCGCGCCTGCTGGTGCAGCAGACCGCGCTGGGCGCAGCCGCCATGGTGGAGCAGAACCCTGAGCTGGCGCTGCAAACCCTGCGTGAGCAGGTCACCAGCAAGGGCGGTACCACAGCCGAAGCCATCAAGACATTCCAGCAGCAGGGGCTGATGCCGCTGACTGCGCAAGCCATGCAGGCGGCCGTTGCTCGTGCCACCGAAATGGAAACCCTCTTCTAACAGGAGCCCAGATGAACACTGCTTACTTTCTGATTAACACCGTTTTCGATCTCTACCTGATGGTGATCCTGCTGCGCGTCTGGCTGCAGTGGGCCCGTGCCGACTTCTACAACCCGATGAGCCAGATGGTGGTCAAGCTGACCAATCCGCTGGTGATCCCGCTGCGCCGCGTTATCCCGGGCTTGGGCGGCATCGATCTCGCCTCCGTGGTGCTGGCGCTGGCCATCGCCTTCGCCAAGCTTGCCCTGCTCAAGAGCATGAACGTGCTGCTGGCAGACTGGCTCAGCATCAGCCTGTTTGCCGCGCTGACCGTGCTGAAAAAAGCAGGCTCGATGATCTTCTGGGTACTGCTGATCCGCGCCATCCTGAGCTGGGTCAGCCAGGGCCGCAACCCCATCGAATACGTGATGCATCAGCTGACCGAGCCGTTCCTCGCCCCTATCCGCCGCGTACTGCCGGCACTGGGCGGGCTGGATCTCTCGGTGCTGGTCGCCTTTATCGGCCTGCAAGCCATCAACTACCTGCTGGGTGACCTGTTCGGCCAGCTGTGGTGGATGATTTGATGCCAGCCGTCCTGCAACAAGGGGATGAACTGGTATTGCATCTGGTGATCCAACCCAAGGCGAGTCGGGATCAGATCATCGGATTGCATGGCGAAGAGCTGAAAGTGGCCATCACGGCGCCGCCGGTCGATGGCCAGGCCAACAGTCATCTGATCAAGTTTCTGGCCAAGCAGTTCAAGGTGGCCAAGGGACAGATCACCATAGTGCGGGGCGAGCTGGGGCGACACAAAACCGTCGCCATCGACAGCCCCAAACAGTTGCCGCAAGAAGTGAGTGCGCTGCTGAATGACACGCAAGGCTGAATGAATCGGCCTGCGCCAACCGTAGATATGAGAGGGATGACAGATGAAAACAGCCTGGATGAGTGGCCTGCTGGCACTGCTGATGACCCTGCCGCTCAAGGCAGAACAGATGAAGGAGCTGGGGCCCTGGCTGGTGCACTACAACGCCTTCAACTCCAGCTTTCTCACCCCCGAGGTCGCCAAGGCGTATGGACTGGAGCGCAGCCGCTACAACGCCATCATCAATATCGCGGTACAGGACAAGCAGAAAGTGGCGCAAGCCGTGGGGATCACCGGTGAGGCCAAGAACCTGACCGGCACCATCCGCACCCTGAGCTTTCAGGAGGTAAAAGAGGGCGATGCCATCTACTATCTGGCAACCCTCCCCTACCGCAACGAAGACACCTATCAGTTCACCCTGAAGATCATGGGCGGTGGGCAGCAACAGAACCTCAGCTTCCAGCAGACCTTCTACGTAGACTGAGCACCAACAAAAAGCCCCGACCAAAGTCGGGGCTTCATTTTATCCATTCGACAAGGGCGCCATCAGGGCGCCCTTGTTGCATCTATTCCGTACCGCGACTGTTACAGGGCGAGGAACAGACCGGCCAGACAGGCACTCATCAGGTTCGCCAGCACGCCGGAGAGAATGGCGCGCATGCCGTAACGGGCGATGAAGGATTTGCGCTCCGGCACCATGGAGCCCAGACCGCCGATCAGGATCGCCATTGAGGAGATGTTGGCAAAGCCGCACAGGGCGAAGGTCACGATGGCCTTGCTCGACTCGCTCAGGGTCTGATCCTGCACCAGACCGATGAAGGCGACGAACTCGTTGACCACGATCTTGGTACCGATCAGAGCGCCAGCGGCTTGCGCCTGATCCCAGGGTACCCCGATCAGCCAGGAGACGGGGGCAAACAGCCAGCCCAGAATGATCTGGAAGCTCAGATCCAGCCCCACCAGACCGCCAGCCCAGCCGAGCAGACCATTGAGCATGGCGATCACGCCAACGAAGGCCAGCAGGGTGGCACCGACTGCCACCGCGATATTGAGGCCAGACATGGCGCCATCGGCCGCCGCTTCAATCACGTTGGTGGCGCGGGGGATCTCGACATCCTGATGGTGATCGACCTCTTCAGCTCCCGGCGGCACCAGGATTTTGGCCATCGCCAGACCGGCAGGGGCCGACATGAAAGCCGCTGCGATCAGGTATTTCAACTCAACCCCGAGGCTGGCATAGCCCACCAGGGTGCCACCGGCGACGGAGGCGAGACCACAGCTCATCACAGCGAAGAACTGGGAATCGGACATCTTGGAGAGGTAGGGTTTGACCACCAGCGGCGCTTCTACCATGCCGACGAAGATGTTGGCGGTCGCGGAAAGACTCTCGGCACGGCCGGTACCCAGCAGCTTCTGCAAGCCACCACCCAGCAGAGCGATCACCCGCGGCATGATGCCGATATGGTAGAGGATGGCGATCACCGCGGAGAAGAAGATGATGACCGGCAACACGTTGAAGGCAAAGATGAAGCCCAGCTTGAACTTGGCCAGATCGCCGAACAGGAAGGCGATCCCCTCCTGACCATAACCAATCACGCTGCTTACGCTCTCGCTGACCCCGTTCAGCACGTGCTGACCGGCAGGCAACCAGAGCACCAAACCGGCAAACATGATTTGCAAGCAGAGGGCAAGACCAACTGTTCGCAACGGGATACGACGACGATTATCAGAGCATATGACGGCAAGCGCCAGGATACTCAGGATGCCGAGCAGGGCAATCATAGGGACTCCATCAGGTGGGGCAAAGGATGGGCGCGGATTCTGCGCCTCTCACCCCGTCACTGCAAGTCCGCTTGGTTACAACCCTGTTAGAAAAAACGTTTGCACGATATCGGTTGCGCCAACTGGCTGATTTGGTTCGATTTTAGTATCAGGAGAAATCGAAAGTTCTTAAATGGAAACAATCATTCCTCACCACCGGACAATTTACCCCCGAGCCAGGGGGCCAGTCGCTGCTCCCAATAGGGTTCGGGGCCAAAGCGGGCCTTGAGGAAATCGATGAAGAGACGGATCTTGGGATCCAGATGTTCACGCCGGGCATAAACGGCGTGTACCGCCATCTGCTGGTTCGGTCGCCACCCTGGCAACACCGGGATCAGCTTGCCGCTCTGTAATTCCTTGTCCAGCAAGTAGTTGGCGATATAGGCGATGCCGAGCCCGGCCAGTGCCGCATCCCGCACCGCCTCCGCCATATCCACCCGATAGTTGCCCGCCACCTGCACCGTCTGGCGCTCCTTGCCCTGGCGAAACGACCACTGGTGATAGCGCCGCTCCCGACTCTGGTAAGTGATGCAGTTGTGCTGGGCCAGATCCTTGGGATGAAGCGGCGTGCCGTGGCTCAGCAGGTAATCCGGCGAAGCCGCCACCACGAAGCCAATGTCGGCCAGCCGCTGTCCCACCAGCCCTTCCGGCTTGTCCTCATAGGTGGTGAGCCAGAGATCCAGCCCCTCATCCACCAAATTGGTTCTGTGGTCGAACAGCGAGACTTCCAGCTCCAGCTCGGGATAGCGATCCTGAAACGCCTTGAGATGGGGAATGACGTGCAGACGACCAAATGATTGGCCCACCCCGAGATGGAGCACGCCACTCACCTTGCCACGCCGCTCGGCGATCATGGAGTCAGCCTCCTGCGCCACCGCCACCAGCGCATGACAGTGACGGGCATACTCCTGACCCAGCTCGGTCAGGACGAAGCGGCGGGTGGTGCGCTGCACCAGCTGGGCGCCAAGGGTGGTCTCCAGCAGCGCCAGCTGCTTGCTGATATGGGATTTGGAGACCCCGAGACGACGGGCGGCGGCAGAGATCCCCTGCTCGCGCACCAGCGCATCGAAGATCACCATTTGAGGAAGACGTTGCAGCACAGGATAACCGGATTGAGTGGCGGGAGCCCATTATTCCAGAGCCGCCCGCCAAGGGGTAGGGTCAGAGCCCCAGCGCCCGGGTGATCTGCAGTTTGAGGGGGTCGTCAGCCGGATTCTGGTTGGCGCCGTAGCTGGCGATCAGCTTGCCATCGCGCCCCACCAGATACTTGTGGAAGTTCCAGTTCGGCTCATCCCCATCAGCGGCCGCCGCCAGCCCCTTGAACAGTGGCACAGCATCGGAGCCCCGCACCGCTACCCGATTGAACATCGGGAAGGTGACGCCATAGTCGCGGCGACACACCTCGGCGGTCTTGGTCTCGTTGCCCGCCTCCTGCCAGAAATCGTTGGAGGGGAAACCCAGAATAATCAGCCCTTTATCCTTGTAGCTCTGGTAGAGCTTCTCCAGATCGCGAAACTGACCGCTGTAGCCGCAGTAGGAGGCGGTATTGACCACCAGTACCACCTTGCCCTCGGTCAGCTGACAGAGGTTGTGGCGCTGAGAGTTGTTTAGCTCCCGCATCTCCACATTGAAATAATCGGGGCACGCCGCAGAGGCCGCGCCAGCCCCCAATAACAGCAACAGAGTGAACCATTTCATCGCCAAGACTCCTTTTGTTTTGTCCATCATACGCGGTTACCAGAGCCGCAGTTCACTCTCAATGCAATGGAATGCCGGTCAGCCAGCCGTGGCCCCAGAACACCAGCAGCGCGGTGGCAGCCAGGCCCGCCCCGACGCTGATGCCAGTGCCCGTCCAGTTAGCCGCCGGGCGGGGATATCGCTGCCAGTCCCGCACCGAAATCCAGACCATGCTCACCAGCGCCCACAGCCCGATGCCGCCAAACAGCACCAGAGATCGCGCCTCGCTGTTGACCAGCAGATGGGCCACCGCCCAGAGCAGGGTACCGAGCAGTTGGGGATGCACCAGCCAGCGGCGCAGATGGTTGGGCCCCTGGCCGGAGAAGAAGAGGATCAGAGCAAAGGGCATCATCACCGTCATGGTCATCGGCCCCCACTCCGGCAGGAAATAGAGCGGCAGCGAGCTGGCCGAGCGCCAACCGGCGATGATGCAGGCGATGGCGACAAACACCAGCAGGGAGAAGAGCCCCTTGTAGCGATTCTCACCCAGCCGTTCTCTCAGTCGCGCCCGATGGGCCACCGCAAAACAGGGGTAGAGATGGATCAGGGTAAACAGCGCAACCCCCAGGGTCAGCAGGAACATGAGTCTCTCCTTGTACTTGGTACGACCACTATGCCGTAAAGGGAGATGCGCGCCTATCAAAACCGCGCTGACCCATGGAGTCAAAAGAGTGGCAAGACAAAGAAGCAGAAAGAAAAGAGCCGATCACGATGGATCGGCAAATAAGTGCCAGGGCAGTCAGACATCTCGCGGGATGGGAGATGCCCCAAACGGGGATATTGAGTGGCCGATGGGGCGCATCGGCCGAACCGGATCAGCCCTTGAGCTGATAGAGCGCTGCTACGTTACGTGCAGTGAGTTGAATGTTGGTGCTGGCGCTCTCCAGCGCCTCCGGCAGAGACATGGCGCGGTTGACCACGGCGAATACCGCGTCCAGCCCGTGAGCGTGTACCACACCGCAATCGTCGGTCAGGCAACCGGAGATGCCGATCACCGGCTTGCCGAACTGCTTGGCGCAACGTGCGACACCGATTGGCGTCTTGCCATGGATGGTCTGGCTGTCGATGCGCCCTTCGCCGGTGATAACCAGGTCCGCATCGGCCATTTCCTCGGCCAGCTTCAGGGCTTCAATCACGATCTGAATGCCAGGCTTGAGTTCGGCACCAAGCAGACCGACCAGCGCGGCCCCCATGCCACCGGCAGCGCCCGCCCCCGGAATATCCTTCACCTGCTTGCCAAGGGCCTGCTCGATGCAGTCGGCGTAGCGGGCAAGGTTGGCATCGAGTTGCTGCACCATCTCCGGGGTCGCCCCCTTCTGCGGGCCAAACACCGCGGAGGCGCCTTTCGGGCCGCACAGCGGGTTGTTCACATCGCACGCCACCTCGATAACCAGCTCGCCCAGACGCGGATCCAGACTGTTCAGATCGATGGTCGCGAGCTCACTGAGACCTGCGCCACCCAGCTCGATGGCTGAGCCATCGGCTTTGAGCAACTTGCCGCCGAGCGCCTGGATCATGCCAGCACCGCCGTCATTGGTCGCGCTGCCGCCGATACCGAGAATCAGGTGCTTCACCCCCATCTCCAGCGCAGCCAGGATCAGCTCACCGGTCCCGAAGCTGGAGGTGAGCAGCGGATTGCGCTGCTCGGGAGCGACGAGATGGATGCCGGAAGCGGCGGCCATCTCGATGACGGCGCGCTCGCCATCGCCCAGCAGGCCGACGAAGCCCTGCACCTTGTTGCCAAGGGGCGCGGTCACTTCAACCGGCAGGATGCGGCCACCGGTGGCATCGACCAGCGATTGCACAGTGCCCTCACCGCCATCGGCCATCGGCAATTTGACGTAGGTGGCGTTCGGCAGCACCTGCTTGAAACCGGCCTCGATGGCATCAGCCACCGCCATGGCGCTCAGACTCTCCTTGAATGAATCGGGGGCAATAACAATTTTCATATCAATTCCTTAGGCGAGGCCAAACACGCCAAACATCAGGGTGGAGACAGTAGCAATGGTCAGACCGACTGCGGTTTCGTAAGGGATAAGTTTCAGACGCTCACCCACGCCCATGTGGACGCTGCCACCGGTGGCGTGGAAGAAGGAGCCGTGGGGCATGTGGTCAAACACGGTGGCACCGGCATGGATCATCGCCGCACCAGCCAGACTGCTGATCCCCAGTTCAATCAGGGTGGAGCTGAATACGTTGGAGGCCACCACGGTACCGGCGGTGGTCGAGGCGGTCGCCAGCGACATCAGGGCACCGGAGATAGGCGCCAGCAGGTAAGAAGGCAGACCGGAGGCGGTCAGGCCGCTGATCAACACATCTTTCAGACCGGAGTTGGCGATGATGCCTGCCAGGGTACCGGTACCCAGCAGCATGATGGCGACTGGCGCCATACGGGCGAGGCCGGAGACCGCAAACTGGTTCACCTTGCGGAATTTACCCATCATCAGGGCACCGACCAGACCACCAAGCGGCAGCGCAATCAGCGGATCCACCACGATACCGGCGACCGGGCGTAGGGCCAGCAGCAGGATGGCGACCAGCGGTGCACTGATGGCGGCGGCAAAGCCCGGCAACTTGGCACCGGCAAAGCTCACCACCTCATCGGCGGCCACCTTGCTGCCCTTGTTGTTCAGCCGCTTGGCCAGCCAGTAGGCCATCACCAGACCGAACAGACCCGGAATGATGCCCGCCGCCATCACAGAGGTCAGGGGCAGATGGAAGGCATCAGCCGCGGCAATGGCGTTGGGGTTGGGGGACATGACGTTACCCGCCTTGCCACCGCCGATCATCGCCAGCAGGATGGCCGCCTTGGAGAGGTCAGCACGGCGGGCGATGGCCAGCGCGATGGGGGCAACCGTGATAACGGCCACATCCACGAATACGCCGACCGCAGTCAGGATCAGAGTCGCCAGCGCCAGTGCCAGCAGGGCGCGGGTTTCACCCAGCTTCTTGACGATGGTCTCGGCGATGGTAGTGGCCGCACCCGATTCGATCAGTACGCCCGCCAGTACACCGGCCGCCAGGATCCGCATCACCGCCGTAGTAATCCCCTGGGCCCCGCCGATCATCAGGGCGACGGTCTGGGTCAGATCGGCACCGCCAATCAGGCCACCGGCCAAAGCCCCCACGATCATGCCGTAAGCGGGCGGCACCTTCTTCAAAATGAGGATGATGGCGATGGAGAGCGCCGCGATAGCGCCAAGGGCTGTAACCGGGATCATGACGGACACCTTCAATGGGAGTGAATGGCCGCCATTATGGAGATCTGCAATCAGAATGCTTTGGCTGAATAGCCAAAAATCACGTCATGTAAAAGTGGTTTTCTGTCTAAAATTACAATCACAAGTCGAGATTAAGGCCGAGATAGAGCAAAAATTTGTCGTCTAACTTGTTGAAATTCAACCCGGTTATCTGCTCTATTCGCCCCAGCCGGTAGCGCAGGGTATTGGGGTGAATGAACAGTGCTTCGGCACAGCGATGCAGATCACAATCCTGCAAGAAATAGTGGCGCAGGGTCTTCTGCAGCGCCCCCTTGCCATCTTCCCGGGCTAGTTTCTGCAGCGGTGTGCGCAGCTGATCCGCCTGCCAGGAGTCCGCCAGACTGCCCAGCAGCACTGGCAAACGGTAGTCCTCAAAGAAGTAGACCTGTTTGCGCGGCGCCTGCCGCATGCCACGGCGCAGGGTATCTCGCGCCGTTTGGTAAGAGCGCACCAGCCCGTCGATCCCGGCGAAGTAATCGCCCACCGCGATATGCACCTTGAAGTGAGGAATACGCGCCAGCAACTGCTTGATCCGGCTGCGCTCCTGCGCCGATTGCCAGACGCCATCACTCAATTGTGCCGGTTTGAGCACCACTATCTCGTCGAGCCCGTTGATGGCGACCAGATTGTCCCGCTCCGGATTTTCCAGCTGATGAACCAGCTCTCGCAGACGCGCCGGATCGGCCTCCTCCAGCGCAAGCACGGCCACCACCCTGGGCTGGGCCAAGTCCAGCCCGAGAAAACGGGCCGCCTGCTGCAATTGATCGACTCGCCCCTCACCACGAATGAGCTGCAACACCAACTCCTCCTTGTGGCGCTTGTCCCACTGCAACTGCTCGGTAAGCGCCGCCTGCTCCAGGATCAGCTCGGCGGTCATCCGCACCAGTTCGGCGTAAGCACGAACTTCCTCCGGATCGCCGGAGATGCCGATCACCCCGATCAGCTCCCCCTGGTAGGAGATGGGCAAATTGATGCCGGGTCGCACCCCTTTGAGCTGCAAGGCGGTCGCTTCGCTGATCTCCACCACCCGGTTTTCGGTCAATGCCAGCACGGCCCCTTCGTGGCGCTGATGGATCCGCTCCGGATTGCCGGACGCAATGATGAAGCCGTGTTCGTCCATCACGTTGACCGAGAACGACAGGATCTTCATCGCCCGTGCGACGATCTGGCGGGCAAGATTATCGTTTAGCTGCATAACATCTCCGGACAAGGGGCTGATCTGGCTACGCCACCACGGGCCGATTCAGGGCACATGGGCGCAAAGATGCCACATCATCAAGACAAGCGAGAGGGGGATCGCTAGAATAGGCCACTTTACCCGATGTGTGCCCCGCCATGGAGCAGGAATTGCGTGCTTGCACCCGCCTGCCCGTGATGGCCCATCCCTCCGATCTGGACTGTACTATGGATTATGAATTTCGCCGCGACCCGTTTGGTGGCTATCGCGCCCGGTTCTCCATGGGCCATGAAGCCATCGGTCAGTGGCTGATCGACGAGGTTGGCAAGGATGAGGAGAAGCTCGACGAGCTCTTCTCCATCATTGATCAGCTCTCCAACCGCACCCGAGTCGAATACCGGCTCAACGGCGGTGACTACTCCCTGCTGCTGACCCATGAAGAGGCGGAGGTGAAAGCCAACGCCCTCAATATCGAGCTGGGTGAGGATCTTGACGATCTCGCCTACTACGATGATGAACAGCTGGCCATGTGCGGGCTGGAAGATTTTGCCCAGGTGCTCGGCTCCTGGCGCGCCTTTATCCGTAACGAGGATATGGGCTGATTGACCCAATGTCGGATTACTATGTCGGGCAAACGTGCCCTTTTGCCTAACTCAACAGGATTGACTATGTCTATTTACGATTTTGATGACGAACTGCCGGAAGACGAAGAACAGGAATCCACCAAGAAAGCGGCTGCACCTGCCAAGAAGAAAGGCAAGCAGGTGATGAACACTCAGGTCAACCTGAGCCCGCGCGATGCCAGCCGTCTGAACGGCATGCACGTTGAAGCGATCGCCACGCTGGACGACGTCAGCCTGCCGAAGAACGTCATCTTCAAGGCTGGCCTGATCGCCCTGGGCGAACTGGAAGCCGGCAAGCGCGCCGATATCATCGCCCGCGTGATTGCCGAATCAGGCCGCTAAGCGTCCCTGAAGGCAAATAGAAAGCCGGAGCCACTGCTCCGGCTTTTTGTTTTCCGGCCGTGCACTCTCAACGGCAATCGATCCCCTTTCCGGCTCGGGAGACCAGTTGGTCATAGCGGCCATCGGCACGGGCGGCAGCCAGGGCATGATTGAAGCGCTCAAGCAGGTTCGCGGCCTCCGGGTACTGCCGTGAAATGATCAGGTAAAAGGTGTCGCTCTGGCGAAAGTGGGGCAATGCCTGTAGATGGCAAGGATCGCCAAACAGCTGACGGCTGGCATCCCTGGTCACCGTCTCGTTCATCGGCAGCAGATCGATCCGTTTGCGATCCAGCAGTTGCAGACACTGTGCCAGGGTCTTGGGGCGCTGCAGATCCAGCCCTAAACGCTTGATCACCCCGTCGGCATGGCTGGTGCTCCACCCCAGCGGAATGCAGACTCGCAGCCCTTGCCAGCGGCCAGCCTGAATGGCCTCGCTCCCCCTATAGGTGAACCAGGAGAGGCGATCTATATGAATGGGAGCGCTGTAGTGGAAGAGCTTGGCCCGCTCGGCAGTCCAGGCGTAGGGGAAGGTGGCCGCGACCAACCCATTGCGGGTCAACTGATAGCCGCGGGGCCAAGGCAGGTAGTCGACCTGGAGCTCTCGATACCCGGCCTCTTGCAGCAGGGCCGTCACCAGCCGGGTGCTCTCGCCGCCTTCAGGCAGGGCCTTGCCGGTATAGGGGGTGAACTCACCGGTCACCAGCAGCAAGGGTGCGGCCTGCAGCCAGACACACCAACAACACAACAACCACAGACAGTGCTTCATCAGCTGCTCTCCCTTTACCCTGTTGATGAGTATAGAGAAGGGATCCGACCACCTCCTGCGCGGTTGTCCTGCTGACGCCCACTTGTTAAGGTTGCCGCCTGCCTCGATCAAGGAGATCCAATGTTACCCCTCCCCGACTCATTTATCTGGGGCGCGCTGGCGCTGGCCGTGCTGCTTGCCCTCTTCCGCCAGCGTCTTCCCGCCTTGGCCCTGCTGGGACTCTCCCTGCTGCTGGCACTGTGGCTTGACCGAATGACACTACCCGCCCTGCTGGTCTCGGTCGCAGGATTACTGCTTGCGTGGCGTACGCCAACCCTCCCCGCCCGCTGGGCGATGGCGGCCAGAGTGGTGCTGATCCTCTGGGCGATTGCGCTGACCCTGCACCTGATCCCCGGCTTCAACAATCTCAAGGTGCTGGATCAGGCGCTGGCAGGCCCCGCCAGCGTGCCGTTCAACATGTATCTGAACCTCGACAAGCCGCTGCTGCTCTTTGGCTTGCTGCTGGCCTGCCCGATGCTGCTGGGCAAGGGGGGCGCCATCCGCTGGCGCCCGCTGGCCCTGTTACTGCTGCCGCTGGGTACCCTGCTGGTCATCGCTTGGCAATTGGGAGCACTGAAACCGGAAGTGGGTCTGCCCCACTGGTGGTGGCTGTTTGCACTCAACAATCTGCTGTTCACCTGCGTGGCGGAAGAGGCGCTGTTTCGCGGCGCAATCCAGCAGGAGCTGACCGAGCGTTACCGCCCCTGGATTGGCATCGTCGTGGCCGCGCTACTGTTCGGAGCCATCCACCTGCCCGGTGGCCCACTGCTGGCGCTGTTTGCGACCCTGGCAGGCTGCTGCTACGGCCTGGCATTCCAGCTCAGCGGGCGACTCTCCGTGGCCATCCTGATCCACTTCGCCTTCAACTTCGCCCATCTGGCGCTCTTCACCTATCCGCTGGCCCACCGCTAACTCCTGAAGGCGCCTGACACGGGCGCCTTCCCTCGCACCTCCCCCTCTCTCTTTAAACGTGCTGCCTCGCTCGCTTTACTCCTCTACAAAGCTCCAAACAAAACCAATTCATTTGCTTGTAACCAAAATGTAAACAAACTGACCTCTGCATTCGCCATAACAGTCACTTTCCATTGCCCTGCAACCAAAAGGATCCTGTGATGCAGAAAACCCTCAGTTATGCCGCCCTGCTGCTGGTCAGCCAGTTCCCGCAACTGGCACTGGCCGATACAGATGTCTATCTCACCAACAACAGTCCTGAACCGCTCCAGATCGACATCCGCCAAAGCGGCAGCGGCCAGCTGCAACCCGGCAGTCAGTGGAGCCAGCACCGCACCGAGCTGGGCCCGTGGGAGAGCGCCATGGTACTCAGCTTCAATCGCTATGAGGGGGTAAAAGCGGGCAAGAGCTATCTGTTCGAAACCCGCGTGAGCACAGCTGGTGGCGACGTCTATCGGCTCAATCAGCTTATGGAGGGAACCTGGTGGAACACCACCTTGCAGCACGGTGGCGAAACGCCGACCGGCGCATCCGGCTGGCAAAACGATCGGGCGATCCACCGCGTTGCGGGGCCACAAGAGCTGGCCTTTGCCGCCAAGTTCACCGGCCGCTATGACGATTTGCACTATATGATCACGCCTCCCCAAAAACAGGAGCAACCGGAACCGGCAGAGCACAGGCTCAAGGTGGCCAGCTACAACGTCTGGGCGCTGCCGGTCATCGCCTCCAGCATCGGCGAGCGGTTGACCCTACTACCTAATTATCTCAAGGGCTATGACGCCCTGCTGCTGCAAGAGGTATTCGATGGCCGCCGCGAGGGCTTTTTGCAGGCGCTGGCGAAAGAGTACCCCTACCAGACCAAGGTGCTCGACAAGCCCGGGGTCAACATTCATGACGGCGGTGTAGTGATCGTCAGCCGCTATCCCATAGTGCGGGAGGCCCAGCTGGTCTATCCCCAATGCACCGGCACCGACTGCTTCGCCGACAAGGGGGTGATGTACGCCGAGGTGATAAAGGGGGGCAAGGCGTGGCACCTGTTCGCTACCCACACCGCCAGCTTCGACACCGACGAGGCGCGCAAGCTGCGCCAGATCCAGTTCGGTCAGATCCGCACTCTGGCTGCCAGCCTCAAGATCCCCGCCAGCGACACCGTCATCTACGGCGGCGACTTCAACGTCAACAAACGCAAGTTTGCCGATGACTACGCCAACATGCTGGCCAATCTGAACGCCCATGAACCCGCCTATGGCGGCTATACCGAAGCCACCTTCGATCCCAGGATCAACCCCTATGCCGGTGGCCCGCTCTCCGGTGGCGCCAACGTCGAGTATCTGGACTATCTGGTAGTAAGCCGGGAATACGGCAGCGCCAGCCACAACCTCAACACGGTCTGGATCCCGCGCAGCAGCGATGGCAGCCTCTGGCCCGCCAGCAACCTCTCAGACCACTTCCCGGTCAAGGGAGAGATCAGCCGATGACTCGCCGTTACGGGATACTGGCGCTGGCTATCCTGACCCTTTTGCTGGTGAATCTGGGCTGGCAGGAAGAGCCGTCCCCGATATCACCAGAACAGTCGGCGACGCCCTCTCTGGCCGATGTGCAGTTGCCAGCAGAACCGGGGAGCCCGCCTCCCCGAATGTCAAACGCTGAGGGGATGGATGGCAAAAGCAAAGAAGTGCCCAGCAGCTGGCAGGCGATACCGGATGAACTGATCAACCAGCTTGCCAGCGAGATCAGCGACAGCGAGTTGCCGCTGGCGCAGCGCGTGAGCAATCTGGAAGCAACAGGGGCCGGGTGGCTGAGCGAGGGGGAGAGTCTGATCCGGTTACAGGGGCGCTATGCCCTGGCGCTGGATCAGTTGGCGCAGGAGAGCGAGCAGTTGCCGCTGGCCGAGCGGCTGGACGCCCTCAGCCGCTTGCAGGACCGGTGGGCAGCGGATCATCCGGATCTGGCAGGCGAGCAGTTCAACCCGGATGCCCGCCTGCAGCAAGCCCGTCAGCTGTGGGGAGATGAGGAGCTGGCCACCCTGGCCCATCACTTCCTGCCCGCAGAGCAGGCCGAAGCCACGCTGGCGTTTGCCGGAGCGCGCCAGCAGCAGCTCGATCAACGCAGCCGCTACCAGCGAGAGCTAGCCGAGCTGGAGCAGCAACTGGCGATCAGCCAACAGCAGATGGATCCTGCCCTGTGGCAACAGCACAAGGAGGAGGTATTGAGCCAGTGGCGTCGTGACTTCTTCGCGCGGGAGCAAGGCAAACCCTGAGGTCAGCGCTTGCCCTTGAACTGCTTGACGCTGCGCTTGGCCTGAGTGCGGCGATTGGCCTGCTTGTCACGAGGGGGGCGCTTGCCCTCCCCGCTGGCAGGCTGGTCGGTAACCGGGAATCCCGCCAGATCGCCCAACGGCAGCTCGCGGCCGGTCAGGGTGCGGATAGCTTGCAGCATGTCACTCTCGCCATGACAAACCAGCGAGATGGCCAGCCCCTCGCGGCCAGCCCGGGCGGTACGACCGATGCGGTGTACGTAAACAGGGGCGCTGGCGGGCAAGTCCAGATTGATCACCACCGGCAGCGCCTCCACATGGATGCCACGCGCCATCAGGTCGGTGGCCACCAGCACCCGAATTTTGCCCTCTTTGAAATCGCTGAGCGCCTGCTCGCGCACCGCCTGTTCTTTTTCGCCATGGAGGGCAGCCACAGCGATACCTGCCTTGGCCAGCTTTCTGGCCACACCGTCGGCATCATCCCGCGCACTGATAAAGACCAGCACCTGCGGCCACGCCTGCTCCTTGAGCAGGCTGATGAGCGCCGGGACCTTGCTGCTCTTGTTGACCAGATAGAGCCGCTCTTCGATCTCGTTCACCACGCTGTTAAGGGGGTTGGCTTCGATGCGGGTGGGCGCGCGCAGCAGGCCGTTGGCCAGCGCCTCCAGCTCGGCAGGCAAGGTGGCGGAGAAGAGCAGGGTTTGGCGATCCGCCGGAATAAAGCCGAGCAGCGCCTTGATGTCGGGAGCAAAGCCCATCTCCAGCAGGCGATCCGCCTCATCCAGCACCAAGAGTTGCAAACCATCCAGCCCCAGCAACTGTTGGCTCAGCAGATCCCGCAACCGCCCCGGCGTGGCGACCAGCAGCTGTGGCCCCAGCGCCAGCTCGGCCTGTTGCCGCTCCTGCGCAACGCCCCCACACAACGTCACGATGCACAATCCCAGCGCCTCGGCACCCTCTTTTAGCGCGGCAGAGACCTGAATCGCCAGCTCGCGGGTCGGCACCAGCACCAGACCCTGCACCTGACTGGAGGCGGGATCCAGCCGTTGCAGCAGCGGCAAGCCAAACGCCAGCGTCTTGCCGCTGCCGGTCTGGGCCAGCGCCAGCAGATCCTGCCCCGCCAGCGCCGCCGGAATGGCCAGCTGCTGGATGCGGGTCGGCGTCTGCAAGGTGGCGGGTAAAGAGGCAAGCAGAGCGGGATGGAGGGCAAGTTCGCTAAAGGTCATGGCGCTACGTCATCAAAGAAGTGGGAGGCGAAGTCTAGTGAGCGGGGGCCGAGAAGTAAAACCCTATCCATGATGGCCTGGCCGAGGGGCGCTGGCGACGGGCTGACTACACTTGAGCTGACCCATCACCAAGAGAGACCCGCCATGACCAGACACATCCCCCTTCTGCTGCTCGTGGTCACCCTGCTCGGCAGCGCGACTCTCGGCCTGTCGCAGACTCCGGAGAACGACGCCCCCCCCGAGCCGCCGAAACAGGTGCGCATCCTCAATGCCCACCTTGGCGAGCTGCCAGGGCTGATCAATGCCGACAAGACAGGCCCCTTTGTCGATCTGGTACACGCCATCGATGATCTCTACCCCGATGTGACCATCAAGATCACCATCTACCCCATCGCCCGTGCCATGGCTGGGGTGATCTCCGGCAAGGCTGACCTGGGGCTGCCCGCCATCCGCAACCTCAAGGATATCGATATGCTGGCTTATCGTTTCAGTACTCGCAGTTTTGGCAAGGTTGCCCATGTGATTTACAGCAATACCGCCTATCCGGTCACCACGGATATGGCCTACGGCATAGTGCCCACCAAACGGGATCTGCTGATTGAAGCCGTTCCCGACTATATGCCCTTCCCGGTGCAGCGCTCGATGAGTATCGAGCAGTCACTGCGCAAGCTCTCACGCGGCCGTATCGACGCCTTTGTCTGGGCACAAGAGGAGGCCGACCTGATGCTCAAGCAGCTGGGGCTGACCAATATCAGGCGAGAATTTTTCGGAGATTTCGAGGATGTCTTCATCATCCAGAAAGGGGCTGCAGGTGATGAGATGGACGAATTTCTCCGCCAAGCCATCGATCAGCTGGCTGCCTCCGGCAAACTGGCCGAGATCTACGAGAAGATCCACCGCCCCTATGTGGAGTGGCAACCCTCCCCAACCGCCAAGGCTGAACCGGCGACCACCCCGCCAGCTACGCCCTGAACGGACAATTCCCGCATAAAAAATCCCGCCGAAGCGGGATTTTTTATGGCTTGCAGCCTTACAGCACGGCCAGCGCCGCAGCGTAGTTCGGCTCGTCGGCCACTTCGGCGACCAGCTCGCTGTGCAGCACCTTGTTGTCACCATCCAGCACCACGATGGCGCGAGCGGTCAGACCTACCAGCGGGCCAGAAGAGAAGGCCACGCCGTAATCTTCCATGAAGGCCGCACCGCGCAGGGTGGAGAGGGTCACTACCTTGTCCAGACCTTCGGCGCCGCAGAAGCGGGACTGGGCGAACGGCAGATCGGCGGAGATGCACAGCACAACTGTGTTCTCCAGCGCGCTGGCCTGCTCGTTGAACTTGCGCACAGAGGTCGCGCAGGTCGGGGTATCGACGCTCGGGAAGATGTTCAGGATTTTGCGCTGACCGGCAAAGCTTGCCAGGGTCACGTCGGAGAGATCCTTGGCCACCAGGGAGAAGGGCTTGGCTTGCTCACCGGCGACCGGGAAGTGACCAGCGACGGAGACCGGGTTGCCTTGCAGAGTGACTGAGTTGCTCATGTGTTATGTCCTTTATTGGTGTAGTAAAAATCCGAGTGATCAGTATAGGGGCGGCGGGACCAGACAAACACCCGCGAAGACAAGGGATATAAAGGGGTTGACCTTGGACTTAACACCAAGGTTTAGACTCCTTCTCGGTAATCAGGGATCTCGCAGGGGCGGGATCCATCAAGAGGGACTCATCATGAGCAAATCCTGCTGCAATCATCAGCACGCTGCCCCCATCAAGGCCGTCAGCAAGGCGGCCTCCGGCCAGAGTGAGCATCACCATGATAGCCACTGCTGCGACAACACCACGCCCGTCAGTTGCTGTTCAACCCAGACACCTCATGAGCACGCATCCCGTGACGGCAATGAATCCCCCGGGGATGAAGAGCCTCCCCGAGGGGGCTGTCACGATAAAGCGTGCTGCAGCGCCCCCTTATCGCCAGCTCACGATCATAAACATGAGCATGAGCATGAGCACGATATGCCCCCTGCCGACCCGCTAGTTGCACCGGTACAAGGCAACAGCCGCCACAGCTGGCAGGTATTGGGGATGGATTGCCCCAGCTGCGCCCGCAAGATCGAGACCGCCGTCAGCCGGGTGAGCGGCGTGCAACAGGCGCGCGTGCTGTTTGCCACCGAGAAGCTGGTAGTGGATCTGGCCCCAGGCCTCTCCCCAGATCCCGTCACCGCCGCCGTGCTGGCCGCCGGTTTCCAGCTCAAGGGTGCTCAGGCCAATACAGCCCACACAATCACAAAGGAAGCAACACGCCAAAGCCCGCTGCTGACCACACTGGGCAAATATTGGCAGCCCCTGTCACTGGCCAGTCTGATGCTGGTCGCCGCCCTGCTGCCGAAAGAGTTCGGTCAGCCGCTCTTTACCCTGGCCACCCTCTGGGGCCTGTGGCCCATCTCCCGCAAGGCGTGGGCGCTGACCAAAAGCGGCTCCCCCTTCGCCATCGAGACCCTGATGACGGTGGCCGCCCTGGGCGCCCTGTTCCTCGGTGAA
Organism: Aeromonas sp. Lyrl_2; assembly: GCF_051948815.1. NCBI lineage: Bacteria > Pseudomonadati > Pseudomonadota > Gammaproteobacteria > Aeromonadales > Aeromonadaceae > Aeromonas > Aeromonas sp. Lyrl_2. The sequence goes on along the minus strand of NZ_JAYJLJ010000018.1, from coordinate 74,291 downwards.
ACCGCCGAAGCGGCCATGGTGCTGCTGCTCTTTATGCTGGGTGAACATCTGGAGGCCTACGCCGCCGGACGCGCCCGGGCCGGAGTGACCGCGCTGATGGCGCTGGTGCCTGACAAGGCGCTGCGCATCCGTACCACTGCCGAGGGCGAGGTGCGCGAAGAGGTCGGCGCCGATGAGCTGCGTCCCGGCGACATTATCGAAATCGCCCCGGGTGCCCGTCTACCTGCCGACGCCCGCCTGCTCGATAAGCTCGGTGCGTTTGACGAGAGCGCCCTGACCGGTGAATCCATTCCGGTGGAACGCCGTCAGGGTGACAAGGTGCCGGCCGGCAGTCTGGCTGCAGATCGAGTGCTGCGCCTTGAAGTCGTCTCCGAGCCCGGCAACAACGCCATCGACCGCATTCTACACCTCATCGAGGAGGCCGAAAGTCAGCGCGCGCCCATCGAGCGCTTTATCGACCGCTTCAGCCGCTGGTACACCCCGGCCATGATGCTGGTCGCCCTGCTGGTGGTGCTGGTGCCACCCCTTGCCTTCGGCCAGAGCTGGGACGAGTGGATCTATCGCGGGCTGGCGCTGCTGCTGATCGGCTGCCCCTGCGCGCTGGTCATCTCCACCCCGGCAGCGGTTACCTCGGCGCTGGCCGCCGCAACCCGTCAGGGGGCGCTGATCAAAGGGGGGGCCGCGCTGGAACGATTGGCCCATATCGATACCGTGGCGTTTGACAAGACCGGCACCCTGACCCTGGGCAAGCCGCAGCTGACCGAGCTGGTGAGCCTCAATGGCCAACCGGAGACCGAGTTGCTGGCACTGGCGGCTGCCATCGAGCAGGGCTCCCACCACCCGCTGGCCCGCGCCGTGGTCGCCAACGCGACCGAACAGGGGCTGACGCTGGCGGAGGCCCGCGACCTGCGCACACTGCCGGGCATGGGGGTTGAGGGACGCATCAACGGTGAACTGTGGCAACTGCTGGCACCGAGCCGGGTGGCGGCCCTGAATATGGAACAGCAAACCCGGATTGGTTCGCTGGAGCGGCAGGGCAAGACCGTTGTGGTGCTCTGCCAGAGCAGCGGCGACCAGGCGCTGCCGGTCGCCCTGCTGGCGCTGCGGGATCAGATCCGGCCGGAAGCCGCCACCGCGCTGCAAGAACTCAACCGGCTCGGGCTCAACAGCATCATGCTGACCGGGGATAACTCCAACGCTGCCGAGGCGATCGCCACCGAGCTGGGCATGGGCTGGCGCGCCGGTCTGCTGCCGGAGAACAAGGTAGAAGAGATCGCCAAGCTCGCCAGCACCCGGAAGGTTGCCATGATCGGCGATGGCATCAACGATGCCCCCGCCATGAAGCGGGCCAGTATCGGCATCGCCATGGGGGGCGGCACCGATGTGGCGCTGGAGACCGCCGATGCGGCGCTGACCCACAACCAGCTCGGTGGCATCGCCGCGATGATCCGGCTGTCGCGGGCGGCACTGGCCAATATTCACCAGAATATCGCGCTGGCGCTGGGGCTGAAGGCCATCTTCCTGGTCACCAGCCTGCTCGGCATCACCGGCCTGTGGATTGCGGTACTGGCCGATACCGGCGCAACAGCGCTGGTGACCGCCAACGCCTTGCGGCTGCTGCGCAAGCGTTAAGCCAGCCGATAGCATCCCAGCCAAACGCCGTCCCCCAACCGGGACGGCTTTTCTTTTTCCTCTCATTTTTCTCACGGCACCCCGTAAAAGAAAAAGCGCGCCTGCCGGTCGGCAGTCGCGCTTTGCTTACTCTCTCGGAGTTATCCCACCCTTGGCAAGGTGGAATTCAACCCGGGGGCGCCGAGCCATCCCCCGGACTCAATGGCTTGCTTACTTGACGCTGCACTCCTGAATGACGGCAGTACCCGCCTTGACGCCAGCCGGGTCAACCTTCACCAGCACACTCCACAGCCCCTGCGGCAAGGTGATGCTGTTATTGGCACTGCCCCCCTTGGAGAAGGCGAACGAATAGCCGGTTTCAGCGTTCACCGCGCCACCACCGTTGAGCAGGTACTCCTTGCTCCAGTCCTCGTTGGCGACCTTGAACTCGGTGCTACCGGCATAGTTGAACGCCGCCTGATAGATGGCAAGATCACCGTCCATCCCCTTATAGCTCAGCTGGTACTGGGGCTGGGCATTCCAGCCTGAAAGCTCACCCTTGACGAACAGGTTGTAGCCGAGAGGATTGCCCGCCACAGTCTCCAGCACCTTGCAGCTCTGCACCGGCTCGGTGAAGCTGACGCTCAGGGTCGGTTTGTCCTTGTTCATGGCGGTAAAGACAAACTTGTAGCTGCCCGCCTTGGCCAGATCGAGCCCGATGTTGCCGGTATCCCCACCCTTGCAAAGGGTCAGCGGAGTGCCAACCACCAGTTTGTCACCGGCGTTGCAGCTGCCGTAGTTGACCGGCCCCCAGCTGGCGTCAGCGATCTTGACGTTGGTGGTACCCAGCTTGTCGGTGCTCACCTCGGTAGTGAACTCGTACATAAAGTTGCCGCTGAAGGTCATCTGGTTGGTGTTGCCCCACTCATTGAGGAACCCCTTCAGATAAACATCGGTGTTGCCAAACGGTGGCAGGGTACTCAGGTCGGTCTTCTTGCTGACCGGCAGGCCCGCACCCTGTGCACCAGACTGCGGCTTGACGAACACGGCGGCAGACCAGGCCCCCAGCGTCAGCTGGCCGTTATCATAGGCAGCGCCGCTGGCGATGCTGTCGACTGCGCGATGCTTGCTGCCAAGCACCATACCGCTCAGATCGATGGGCTGATCGTTGCCGTCACGGAAGTCGCCGATGCTCTGGCTCTGGTTGCTGGCGTTGATCATCACCACCAGGCCGTCGATGGCCGGATCCAGATCCGCCCCGGCACTGACGCCATCATCCACCGTCATGACGATAAGGCCGGGCACCTGATCCGGGCCGGTATTGCGGAAGTCGACCCGCTTGATCACCTCGGCGCCGCTGCCCAGACGCAGCAGGCGGGAGGAGTTGCGCAGCTCCGCCAGCTCCTGATAGAAGCTCACCATCTGCGCCATCTCGGCCGAGCCCGGCTTGGCATGCTTGCCGAGCACCTGCTCGATCAGCGGATAGTTGTCGCCATCCTTGTCCTTGCGCGGCAACCCCTTGTCGAAGTTGTTGTCGCCCAGGGTGTAGTCGACCTTGTTGTACCAGTCGCCCGAGTCATAACTGTCCCGCTCCATGGATTTGGAACGCAGCAGCTCGACACCGGCGTGGGTGAAGGGAATGCCCTGACCCAGCATGGCGGTCGCCAGCGATACTCCCTGCATCCGTACCAGATCGGCTCCGGCAGGTGCCTTGTAGATCAGGTTGTCGAACAGGGTCTGGTTGTCGTGCTTGTCGACATAGTTCTGCACTTCCACCGGATCCTGGGCATAACCGGCAGGCTGACCGTTGTAGTCAATCTCGGCGCCTTTCTTCGGCATGCCATCCTTGTCGGTCAGCACGAACTCCTTGAGGTTGCCCGCCATGCCGAGCCGCACCAGATCGGACTGGTGCAAGGCCGTCGCCAGATCCACCTTGCTCATTTCGTTAGGATCGACGAAGGCACCGTTGCCAAAGCCCTGGGTCTTGCGAATGGTATCGCCACCGTCGAACGGACTGCCGCCGCGCACCGCATCGCGCAAGCGGTCGGAGAAGGAGCCGATACCGGTACCACCCAGATGCTTCTGGGTCGCCTGCACGAAGCGCTTGTCATCCTGCACTTCGCCGAAGTTCCACCCCTCGCCGTAGAAGTACATCTCGGGATTGACCTTCTTCACCGCGGCCAGCGCCTGCACCATCTGATCTTTCGGATGGTGGCCCATCAGGTCGAAGCGGAAGGCGTCGATCTTGTAGTCGCGCGCCCAGGTGACCAGGGAGTCATCCATCAGCTTGGCGAACATGGCGTGTTCCGGCGCCGTGTTGGAGCAGCAGGTGGAGTTCTCCACCGAGCCGGTCTCCGGATTGAGGCGCTGATAGTACCAGGGCACTATCTTGTCGAGCACCGATTTGGGGCCGAGCCCGGATTCGTTGGTGTGGTTGTAGACCACGTCCATCACCACGTTCATACCGATGTTCTGCTTGATGGCCTTGACCATCTCGCGGAACTCCAGAATACGTTTGGTGCCCTCGGCGTTGGTGGCGTAGGAGCCTTCCGGTGTTGTGTAGTGGTAGGGATCATAACCCCAGTTGAAGGAGTCGACGCCGCGCAGGTAACCGGAAAGCTCCTGCACCTGCGGATTATCCTTGCTGTCGCCCCCTTGCAGGTCGGCCAGCACATCTCCCACGGTCTGACCGCCACCACAGTAGCCGCCAAATTTGGATGTTTTCACATCCGGATTGACCTGACAGAGCTTGCTGAAGTCATCGCCGAGATTGGCCACCTTGGCCGGATCCTCGTTAACGGTAGCGATATCGAACACCGGCAGCAGATGCAGGTGGCTGACGCCGCTCTTTGCCAGCGCTTTCAGATGGTTGACCGGTACAGAGTCGGGCTGGGTCAGGCCGACAAACTTGCCGCGCTTCTCTTCATCGGTAGAGGCATCGTTCCCGGTCAGGTCGCGAACATGGGCCTCATAGATGGTGATATCGGCGGGGTTCTGCTGGCTGTGGGGCGCCTTGAGGCTGTCCCATCCTTCCGGTTTCAGGGCCGGATCGTCGAGATCCACTACCTGACTGAACTCGGAGTTCATCGCGAGGCTCAAGGAGTAGGGATCGGTCACCTCGTAGTGCTCGACCTTGCGGCTCAGCGGGTGGTAGACCTCCATGTCGTAGCGGTAGAATTGGCCGATCAGCTCGCTGCCCCCTTCGTAACTCCAGCTGCCGCTGGCGCTGTCGAAGGTCATGGCCACTTCACCACTCTTCTGGTGGCTGGCGTTGTAGAGGGCCAGCTTGACCGACTTGGCTGTCGGTGCCCAGAGACGGAAGGTCACCCGGTTGCCCTCCACCACGGCGCCATAGCTCAGCTTGGTCGCCTCTGGGGCATAGAGCGCATCGAGGGCGCCGGCGCTCTGCACCAGGGTCGCCCCCTGCAGGATACCGTTGGCATCGGTGCCGATAGCCACCAGTTCCCCCTTGAGCAGGGGCTTGAGATCTTTCCCGGCAGGCAGGGCAAAGGCGGCCGCATCCTTGAGGTGCGGATATTTGGCCTGCTGCTCAGCAGTCAGGCTGGTCGCGGTCAGGCTGATATAGGGGAAATCGAACACCCCATCGGCATTGGCCTTGATGGTGCCCGAGTCGGTGTAATAGAGGCGAACATGGGGCTTATCCTTGCCCCCTTGCCAGATCAGGGTATTGCCATCGATAAGATGAGCGCTGGCCCCCGCCACGCCAAAGGCGGCGGTAAAGGCTTCGGCACGGCTGCCAAACAGATCTTTCTTGCCCGCGACGATGGCCACGGTGCGATCCGGGTGCTCACTGAAGCTCACCTTCATATCGCTGCCGGTCAGGTTGGCCAGATCGCCGTTGCGAGCGATAAAGTTGATGCACCCTTCCACATTTTTGAGCGGAACGACCCAGGCCGGACCAAAGCTGTCGGCGGTGGCAGGTGTCTTGCTCTTGTCATCCCACCCGGTATTCAGGTCACTATCAGCCGTTGCCTGGCAGGCGTCGTTGTTCCACAGATGCAGGCTGTGGCTGTCAAACGGTGCCTTAGCCCCTTTGGCTGCCGACTGGGTATCCACCAGCGCAATGACCACCTGATTCTCCCCGGCAACCAGCAACTCTTTCGGGGGATCCATCTTGGGCAGACGGGCGACAGGCCCATCGGTGACTTCAGGTGTAGGCGGTGTAGGGGGGACGGGGTTCACACCGGAGGCATCAGAGCTGTTGTCATTACAGCCAGACAAAAGCGCGAGCAGTGAGGCTGTTACCAGCGCCACTTTGGTCTTTTTCATATCCATATTTTTATAATTCCCGCTGTAGTTAGTCTCGATAGTCGAGCACCCGGTCATTGCCAGGCGGTGCCATATTAATCAGCGGCAATCGATTCAAATGTGAGCGGAAGGGCAAAAAAACCATCCAGTTTCAACAAGATAACGTTTTCAGACTGAAACTTGGATCCTGCTCACAGACCTCGCAGCCATTTGGCCTCATATCTGGAAAACGGCAGTCACGGGGTCAGAAAAGCAATGTCTGATCAAGTGGATAGACAAGGAGTAAACAATGAAACGGATTGAAGAGCAGGCAAGACGACTCGATCAGGAGTATCAGGCGATCGGGCAGCTGTTCGACCAGTTTTGCCAGCAGGCGGGAGCCCTGGCCGAGCAGTATCACTTCTTCAACTGGCCCGATTATGAAGACTCGCCCCCGCTGAGCCGCGCCTTCACCCTGTTGGGGGAACCCCGCGAGCTGCGGCTGCGCTGTCAGCCCGGCGAGCGCTCCGCCCTCAATGGCCTGATCCAGGTGGTCTCGGAGGATGGCACCATAGATGCAAGCCTCGGGTTTCGCGCCGATGGTCAGCTGCTGCTGGAGTCCGGCAAGCTGCTGGACAACCCGCCCGGACTACTGCTCAAGCTGCTGCTCGGCGCTGTGTGGCAACACAAGCCCCAGGATGAAATCACCGGGCAGCCGCACTGACATCAGAGTGCCAACGGCACTGAAACCAAGGGGGCCAAGGGCCCCCGTTATTTATCCTGTTCGCTGGCGATTTCGATGGTCACATGCACCAGCTCTTCATGGATCGCCAACCGTTCGCGGATCTGCTGCGCCGGTAGCGGATTGACCATCAGCAAAGAGAGCACGCAGGCATACTGCTGCTGCCCTACCCGCCAGACGTGCAGATCGCGGATCTCGGTCTGTGGCAGTTCGGCGATGACCTCGCGGATCTCTGCCACCAGCGGGGTATCCATCTCGGCATCCAGCAGCACCCGACCGGAGTCGCGCAACAGGCCCCAAGCCCACACCGCGACCAGCCCTGCACCCACTATGCCCATCAGCGGATCCAGCCAGTCAGCCCCCCACAACATACCTCCAGTCAGCGCCAGAATCGCCAGCACGGAAGTGGCCGCATCCGCCAGCACGTGAATATAGGCGGCGCGCAGGTTGAGATCCTGATGGCCGTGGTGATCGCCATGGTCATGATGATGATCGTGGTCGTGATGCTCATGATGGTGGCCGTGGTGATGGTGGCCGTGATCATCCTTGAGCAGCCAGGCACAGGCGAGGTTCACCAGCAGCCCCACCAGCGCGATAGCGATCGCCTGTTGATAGTGGATCGGGCTGGGATCGAGCAGCCGGAACACCGACTCGAACAGCATCAACCCGGCCACTCCCACCAGCAACAGGGCGCTGGTGAAGCCACCCAGCACCTCGATCTTCCAGGTGCCGAAGCTGAATCTGTGGTCACGGGCGAAATGGCGGGCGGCGCGGTAGGCCAGCACAGAGAGACCGAGCGCCAGTGCGTGGGAGCTCATGTGCCAACCATCGGCCAGCAGCGCCATGGAGTTGTAGAACCAGCCGCCGCCAATCTCCGCCACCATCATGATGACGGTCAACAATACGGCCCAGCGGGTCTTCTGTTCGGCCAGCGGATTGCCCTCGTGGATGACGGGTTGATGGCAGTGGGATTGAGCGAGGGATGACATGGATTTCTCCTGAGAGCGATGATGCAATATACTATACCCCAGTATAGTTTTATTGATCGAGAGGATCCGTCATGTCCCACACCATTCACGACAAAAAGAAGCTGCTGGCACGGGTGCGCCGCATCAAGGGACAGGCCGGTGCGCTGGAGAGCGCGCTGGAGCAGGAGAGCGACTGCACCGCCATTTTGCAGCAGATCGCCGCCATCCGCGGCGCCGTCAACGGCCTGATGCTGGAGGTACTGGAAGGACATATGCGCGAGCATCTCGGCGCCGCCGATGCCACCCCGGCCGAGCGGCTGGAGGATCTGGATCAGGTGGTCAGCGTCCTGCGATCCTATTTGAAGTAAGCAGGATCGCGGCACCATCCCTTCAGGCTCGACCAGCGTCGGGCTTGAGCCACCGCCAGCTTTGCGCCATGATGTCCAGCCCGGCTGACCGCCGGTTTTACTGGACAGTCAATTTCAAGGATCCCCCATGTTTGAACACGTCGATGCCTATGCTGGCGACCCCATCCTGACGCTAGTCGAGACCTTCCACAAAGACACCCGCGAGCAGAAGGTGAACCTGGGGATCGGCCTCTATTACGACGAGCAGGGCCGCATTCCGCTGTTGCCGTCGGTGCAGCAGGCCGAAGCCCAGCGCGCCGCCGCCCCGGCGCCGCGCCCCTACCAGCCGATGGAAGGCGCCGCCAACTACCGCACCGCAGTGCAACACCTGCTGTTTGGTGCCGACCATGAAGCGGTCAAGGCGGGACGTATCGCCACTATCCAGACCATCGGTGGCTCCGGCGCGCTGAAGATCGGGGCCGATCTGCTCAAGCGCTACTTCCCGACCTCCGAGGTGTGGGTCAGCAATCCCACCTGGGACAACCACAAGGCGATGTTCGAGGGAGCCGGCATCAAGGTGCATGACTATCCCTACTACGATGCGGCCACTGGCGGCGTGCAGTTCGATGCCATGATCGACTGCCTGAGCAGCCTGCCGGCCAAGAGCATCGTGCTGCTGCACCCCTGCTGCCACAACCCGACCGGGGTGGATCTCTCCCGTGCCCAGTGGGATCGAGTGATCGCGCTGGTGGTCGAGAAGAACCTGATCCCCTTTATGGACATCGCCTATCAGGGCTTCGGCGATGGGCTGGAAGAGGATGCCTACGCCATCCGCGCCATGGTGGCCGCCGGTGTCAGCTTCTTCGTCAGCAACTCGTTTTCCAAGAACCTCTCCTTCTACGGCGAGCGCTGCGGCGGTCTGTCGGTCATCTGTCAGGGTGCCGAAGAGGCCAGCCGGGTACTGGGCCAGATGAAGGCTACCGTGCGTCGCAACTACTCCAGCCCCCCCACCCACGGCGGCCAGATCACCGCGGCGGTGATGAGCCAACCCGAGCTGCACGCCATGTGGGTCGATGAAGTGACCGAGATGCGCACCCGCATCAAGGACATGCGCCAGAAGCTGTTCGAGGTGTTGAGCGCCAAGGTGCCGGGCCGCGATTTCAGCTACTTCATCAACCAGCGCGGCATGTTCAGCTACACCGGCTTCACGCCGGAGCAGGTAGATCGCCTGCGCGAAGAGTTCGCCGTCTATCTGGTGCGCTCCGGCCGCATGTGTGTGGCGGGCCTCAACAGCCGCAACGTCGACTATGTGGCTGACGCCATGGCAGCGGTGCTCAAGGGCTAATCCGCATCAGCCCCGCTTTGGCGGGGCTTTTTTGTCTGTTGCGTTCGCAGTCACCTCTTGAGGAGTCTGCTCACCCTCCCCCTGCTGTGAGAGAATGCCAACAGGTCACGCTGTATCGTACTGATTCAGAGCCTGTCTTTTCATCCGCTTATCTTTATCCACTTCAGGAGCCACTATGGATCTGATCGCTCTCTCTCGGCTGGGAGGTCGCCATCTGGTCACCCTGCACCTGCTGCTCGACAACCAGAGCGTCACCCGCACCGCAGAGCGGCTCTGCACCACCCCTTCCACCGTCAGCAAGACCCTCAACCAGCTGCGGGATCTGCTGGGGGATCAACTGCTCTACCGCCAGGGCAACCAGCTGCTGCTCACCCCCATGGCCGAGCGACTGGCGCCCACCCTGCACCGGCTGTTGGGGGAGCTGAACGGCCTCACTCGCCAGAATGCCTTCAACCCGCAGCAGTGGCAGGGCACATTGCGGCTGGGATTGCGCGAGAGCGTGATGACCTGGCCGGTGGGCCCCATTCTGGGTCAGCTGATGAAAGAGGTGCCGGGCATGGTGCCGGAGATCTGGAACAAGGATGAGCAGGGGCTGGAGGCGCTGGCAGCGGGTAAACTCGACTTCGTGATCCTGCCCCATGACCAGAGCCAGCCATTGCCGCGCCAGCCCGGGCTGGTGTGGGAGACCCTGCGGGAAGAAAAACTGGTCTGCCTGCTGCGCAAAGACCACCCCGCACTAGCCAAGCCTTGGGATCTCGATGCTTATCTGAGCTGGCGCCATATCGCCATCCGGGATCAGGAGCTGGCCAACCCCTTCTTCGAACAGAGCCTGGCCCAGCAGCAGGTGCGTCGCCAGATTGGCGCCACCCTGCCCGATTTTGCCAGCGCGGCGGCTCTGCTGCCTCAAACCGACCTGATCCTCACCGCCATCGGTGGCTGGGCGGCCTGCATGGCCAGTCAGCCGGATCTGGTGATGCGTCCGGCACCGTTCGATTACGGCAAGGTGAGTCACAGTCTGGTCTGGTATGGCCCGGCCGGTGATGGCTCGGCCCGTCACTGGTTCCGCCAGCGGATCCTGCAACTGGGTCGCGAATTGATTGAGCCCTGAGCCGGACGACAGCGAGCAGAGATTGATGTTTCACCGCGGTGAAACATCAACGGCAAGTAGGGACTAGGGACGTTTGGTATAGATGGGGCTGGGGAAGGAGGTAACGTTGCTGCCCAGATCTGTGATGCGAGCTGCCCCCTGCTTTTTCACCTGATCGATGCGCAGCACCTGATGCATGGGAATAAGGGTCTGGCGCACATCGGCAAATTCGCTCTTGAGCTTCTCGTGACTGGGATCGACGATAAGCGCCGTATGGTTATCCCAAACAAAATCGGCGATCTCGATAAAACCAAACAGTTGGCCCTGATTGACTTCGCGCACATAAACTTCGTAGCGCTCGCTGTGGCAAATAAACTGAACCCGATATAACGCCTTGCTTTCACTCATGATTATCTGTCATTGAGGGGGTAAGAAGATGGCCATTATTCTAGCCGCCGTTCTCGCCCCCTCCAATAGACAGAAATCACAGTTGCGGCCTTTCCATACCGCACCTCACGCCATGACGGTCACCGGATGACGCAGCCACTCAGCCCATCAAGGCAGGCAGTGAGACCGGCCCCAATCCTGCTGCACGCAAGCGGTTGGCCAGCTGTTCCAGCTCGGTTTGGTGAGCCTCTTGCCATTGTGCCGCCTCACCCCGCACCCCGTGATGGCGAAAGCCGTTGAGGCGAATGGGCACAGGCCCAAGCTGCTGCAAGAAGGCGGCAAGATCCGCGTCCAGCTCACCACTCGCATCCAGAAAATCGCTCTTGCCCGGCACATGGAGCAGCCGCAGTTCGGCCAGCTTGCCGTGGCGTGCCAGCAGTTGCAGCGATGCCAGCACCCGCTCGCGACCATAGCTGGTCAGGGTGTGATGCACCGAGTCACGCCACCCCTTGAGATCGAGCATGGCGCCGTCGAGCACCGGCAGCAGCCGCTGCCAGCCGGTTTCGGCCAGCGAGCCGTTGCTGTCGAGCAGGCAAGTGAGATGGGCCAGATCCGGCGCGGCCTTGATGGCGGCAAACAGCGCAACCACAAAGGGGAGCTGGGTGGTCGCCTCGCCGCCGGAGACGGTTATCCCGCTGAGCAAGGGGCCGTAGCGGCGCAGCAGGGCCAACACGTCGTCCACCGTCATGGTGGCAGTCTTGGGATTGGCACTGCGCGGGCAGACATCCAGACAAGCGTCGCAGTCGGTGCAGAGCGCCGCCTGCCAGCGCACTCTGCGCTCGCCAAGGGGGCCCTCATCCAGAGTGAGGGCGCCGCTCGGGCAGACCGCAAGGCAGTCACCGCAATCGTCACACAGCCCGATGGTGTGCGGGTTGTGGCAGCCGGGGCAGCGAAAGTTGCAACCCTGCAGAAACAGCACCAGCCGGTTACCCGGCCCGTCGACACAGGAGAACGGCAGCACCCTGCTTACCAAGGCGCTGCGTGTTGGCAATACATCAGCCATCGGTGCGAACTCAATACTCGCCGATGGTCGATTCGTGGGCGACCACTCGCGGCGCCCTCTGACGAATGGCGGTCACTTCACTCGCCTCGGCACCGAGACAGGTGGTCTGCAACCGCGATCCCTCCTCTGCGAAGCGAGCCACGTCGCTCTTGCGGATCATATAGCCGGTCACCCGCACCAGATCGCTGTCGGCCACGTTGGCGGTGAACTCGCGCATACCGATGGCGAGCGCCCCCTTGCAGAGCTGCAGCAGCGCCTGCGGGTTCTGACGGATGGTGGGATCCAGCGTCAGGATCTCGCTGATCCCCGAATGGTAATAAGTGTGGTGCGGTGCCAGCGCCAGCACATGACTGGCGGGATCCGGCTCCTGCCCGTAGGGAATGCGTACCCCGGGGGTAACAGCCACATCGATGCTGAGGCCACCCTGCGAGTGCAACAGCGCACGGCCACCCCAGGCATGGGTCTGCGGGGTCGTGGTCACATAGGCGGAGAGCTGGGCCGAGATGCGATAGCCAAGCTGGTTCGCCTCCTCGCCGTGGCCGTAGCGATCCGGCAGATTCTCTTTATCCATCAGGATATTGACCGCTTCCGCCATGCCGTAGATGCCGAACATGGGGACGAAACGATCCTCATCCAGCAGCCCCTCCTTGACCAGGAAGCTGTCGAAGAAACCGGACTCATCGTGGAGGAATGCGGCCCGCGCTTCGATCAGCTGAGAGGCCAAGCGGCAGTAGTGGGGCAGCAGGCAGCCGAGGAAATCATCGATCCCCTGACACTGCTCGGCGACCCGCTTGAGGGAGATGCGCACCAGGGTGTTGGCGCCACCGGCCTGCGGCAGGGCGTTGTAGCAGCTGACGATGCCAAAACCACGCTGGTCGAAGGTATCGCGGTGGATCGGGTAGTTGGCGATGTGCGGCTTGCTGCACTCGGCGATATTCTTCACCGCCTGCAGCAGCAGGCTGTCCGGGGTCTGCTCCGGATCGTGGAAGAAGGTGAGGTTCGGCGCCACCTGCTTGAGCTCGTTGTCGATGCGCAGGATCAGGCGGCAGATACGGTTGTCATCAGGCCCGATGTTGACGTGCATGAAGGCGTCCGGCAGCACCCGATCCAGATAGATCCAGAACCCTTTCAGCTTGCGGTAGAGAGTCTCGTCATCCAGTTCGCCGACAAACGGCAACAGCAGATGGTCGAGCCGACCCAGCCAGACCGGAATGCCGGTGACGGAGGGGACATGGTGATAGAGGATGCGCAGGGCGTTGAGCGCCTCGTCGAAATCCTGTGGTGGTGCCAGCTCCAGCCAGGCAGAGCCCTGAGTCAGGAATTTTTCATAGTCCGGCAGCACATAACGCGGCTTGTAGGGGGCATGCCCTTCGAACATGTCGCAGATAAATCCCTGCTCCATCGCCTCGGCGACTGCGGCAGGCAGGTCGGGGTAGGGCAACGCATTCTCGGCGGCCAGCGCCAGCGCGTGGCTCTTCTGGGCAGCGGAGAGATGGGGATCGCGCACGATGCGCTGACAGGTTTCGATCAAAGACATGGGACACTCCTTCACGGATAGAGCCCATATCCTCACCATTTGCAGGCTTTTTTTGAAGTGACATTCATGACATGACGGATGTCGAATAATGACATCCATTACACAAGATCACGGCTCGCGCTTCACCAAGGCAAGAGCTCGGCTATGCCTCCCAGCCAGCGCAGCAGAAAGAAGCCCCCCATTCCGCCCACCACCACAACCAGAGTCGGCAGCCGCAACAGGGTCAAGAGCATCACCCACAGGGTGGCAGTCAGGTAGTCAGGATCCCAGTCAAGACCTATCCCCGGCTCGTAGCTAAAGACGATGGGCAACCAGATTGCAGTCAGCACCGACTGGGCCGAGAAGCCGAGAAACGCCCCCATCTCGGCACCCGGCTGATATCGGGTCAACCGAGAAAAGAAGGCGAAGCGGTTGAAAAAGGTGATCAGGGCCAGCAGGCCAATCATCAGCCAGCTCACGCTACCTCCTCATCCGGTGCAGCACATAGCCCACCACCATGCCAGCCAGAGCCGAGACGATGATGTGGATCTCCGCCAGCAGCGGCTTGGTAATCAACGCTGTGCCGCCGCTCACCAGAGTGGCCGCCACCATGGGCAAGTTTTTCATGGCGGGAATGGTCATGGCGATGAAGGTGGCCGCGATGGCAAAATCCAGCCCCATGCTGTCCAGTCCATCGATGTACTGGCCGGCCGCGATGCCGACCAGGGTCGCCAGATTCCAGAACAGATAGAAGACGAATCCCGCGATGAGCGCGTAGGCCGGATCAAAGTGGCCGCTGCGCTCCCGGTCTTTCAGCGCCACAGCGAACATCTCATCAGTCAGGAAAAAAGCAAGGCTGGCACGCCAGCGCAGGGAGAGCGGCAATACGTCACGGCGGAAGGTGAAGCCGTATAGCAGATGCTGGGAAGTGATCACCATGGTGGAGCCCATGATGGGCAGCAGGGGTGTGCCCGCCCCGAACAGGGTCGTGGCCGAGAGCTGGGCGGCTCCGGCGTAGACCAGCAACGACATCAGCTGAGCCTGAAGCGGACTCAGCCCTGCCTGCAACGCCAAAGCGCCACACAGGATCCCCCAGGGGATCACCGAAATGGAGAGCGGGAGCATATCCAGTGCGGCACGCCACCAGAGCATCCCCGTTCGCTCGGGCACGCTCGTTACTGACATCATGTGATCTTCCTTGTCACAGCCAAAGCGAGCCGAAAAAACTAGCACGGGACAGCAAGCGCTGTCACGTCATCACTGGCGGGAAATAAAACGCCCGCGGAGTCGCGGGCGTGCACAAGGGGATCAGGGCTCGATGACGATGGGCGTACCCGGATCAATCGCGTCCCACACTTCATCCAGCTCGTGGTTGAGCATGGCGATGCAGCCGTTGGTCCAGTTGGAGGGCTGAACCCTGCGGTTGCCAATGCTGTTGCGCTGGCCGTGGATCATGATCATGCCACCCGGACGAACACCCAGCTCATTGGCGCGCTTGATGTCATCCAGGTTCGGATAGTTGATATGGATGGCTTTGTAGTAGCCGGAATTGGTCTTCTTGTAGTCGAGGGTGTAGCGCCCTTCCGGCGTACGCTGATCCCCTTCCTGCTGCTTGTGCCCCTTGGGCGCCGGGCCCAGAGCAATCCAGTAGCGCTTCAGTTCCTTGCCATCCTTCATCAGGGTCAGGCTATAGGTCGACTTCTTGACCACCACCAAATCGGCTTTTTCGGTAAAGGCAAAACTCAATGCGGGCCAAAGCCCCAACAAACACAGTAATACGGCTCTCATTCCATCCCTCGACAAGCCTCTGGTGCGGGCTTTTCTTGTTACCAGATCATCTGAACGATGCCCGCCGAGCGGCGAGCGAGCGCCATGATATTGGATCGCCATCAATACTCAATATGCTCGGCAAAACATATCTTGCCGCAGCAAGGCCATCTTCCTTGAACGCCGTCATTTGGCATTGGTAATTAACAGTTAAAACAACAAGATACAAAAAATTATCGCGCTGGCACCCGGGGCAATGATCGGCGAAGATAACACTCCACTCCCCGACAGGATCATGCCATGCGCTCTTCGTGCCGCCTCGCCACCCTGCTGTTCTCGCCACTCCTGCTCTGGCTGCCCGCCAGTGTCGCCGCCGATGCACTCTGGCTGCGCGAGCCCGCCCTCTCCCCCGATGGCAAGCAGCTTGCCTTCACCTGGCAGGGGCGCATTTTTGTCGCCAGTGCCGAGGGTGGCCCCGCTACGGCGCTCACCGGCAGCGACTACCTGAGCCAGCGGCCAATCTGGTCGCCGGATGGCAAACAACTCGCCTTTGCCGCCAATCTCTACGGCAACGAAGATGTGTTCGTGGTACCCGCCAACGGCGGCGAGATGGTGCGCCTCACTCGCGATTCGCGCACCGATCTGCCGCAAGCCTTCAGCGCCGATGGCAAACGACTGCTGCTGAGCAGCCAGCGCCTGGGCGCGCCCGATGCCGACCATTTTGTCGCGGAAGGCTACCAATGGGGCGAGCTCTACTGGACCCCGATCACCGGCGGCACCTTGCAGGCCGATCTGCCGCTGCCTGCGACCCTCGCCCGCCCCCACGGGGAGCGGATCGCCTATCAGATGCCCGCGGCGGATCAACCCTTTCGCAAGCATCAGCACTCGTTTGCGGTGCCCCGCCTCTGGCTGTTTGATGGCAAGCAGCACAAGCAGCTGACCGAAGATCGGGTGGCGGCCACCGATCCGGTCTGGAGCGACAAGGGAGATACCCTCTTTTACCTGAGCGAGCGCAGCGGCGATTTCAACGTCTGGCGCCGGGATCTCGCCAGCGGCAAGGAGCAACAGCTGACCCACTATCAGGGCCATCCGGTGCGGGGGCTCAGCGCCTCTCGCAATGGCGATCTGGTCTGGTCATGGCTCGGTGAACTCTATCGCCTCGATGCCGGTAGCAGCGAGCCACGCAAGCTGACCCTCACCCCGCAAGTGGCAAGCACGCCGGATGAGGCGAGCGAGGCCCTGACTCTGGCAGACGAAGCGCTGGTCAGCGAAGAGGCGGATGAGCTGATCCTGGTGAGCGAGGGCAACCTGTTTGCCGTCGACCCCGAGCGGGAGCGGGTGCGTCAGCTGACCCGCGATCCGAGCGAGCAATCCAGCCCTCTCTTCGCCGAGCAGGGCCGCGCCCTCATCTATCTGTCGGAGCAGCAGGGGCACGCCGCCCTCTATCGCCTGCGCAAGGGGGACCCTGATCTGCTGTTCAGCGATCCCGGCACTTTGACCGAGAGTCTGCTGCTGGCGATTCCCGACAAGGGGATCAGCCGTCCGGTGCTCTCCCCCGATGGCAAACAGCTCGCATTCGTGGTGGATGGCCAGGCCATCCACCTGCTGGATCTGGCGAGCAACAAGCAGCGGGAGCTGGTGCCTGCCAGCTTCAACCCGTCGCGCCACGAGGTACATCTCGCCTTTGCCCCCGACTCACGCCATCTGGCGCTCACTTTCCGCCCCGATGCGGCAGAGCAGGAGATCTCGGTGATCGACACGGCCAACCTCAAGGCCAAACCGGTCAATGTCAGCCTCAACGGCTATCAGGATGGGCAACCGGGCTGGAGTCAGGATGGCGCCATCCTCTACTGGCAATCTACCCGGTTTGGCGCACTGGGGCCCGATGGCGAGCCCCTCGTCACCAACCTGCTCGGCATATACAGCAGCCGCGCTGCCAGAGCCGATGCCATTGCCGAGCTGGAGCCGCCGAAAGGGGGATACGGCTTTGAGAGCGATCGTCTCAACCATCGCGAAGCGCTGCTGCTGCAACCCACCGGCACCCTGCTCGCCAGCCGCATCATCGGCGACCAGCTGATCTATCTGGTGGAAGAGATGGGAGTCAACAGCGAGAGCGAGATCAAGGGCTACAGCCAGGATCTGCGCAAGGGCAAAACCAGCGAACTGTTTGGTGAACAGCCCGGCCCAGCGCTGGCAAGCCTCAACCAGCAGGGCACCCTGGCGACCCTGGTGCGGGATGGGGAGATCACCCGGATCCACCTCGACTCCGGCGAGGCCACCAGCGCCCCCTTCGCCTTGCAACCCACCAGCCGCTGGCAGGAACGCATGACCGCCGCCTTCGATCAGATCGCCCGGCTCACCCGGGACGAGTTCTATCTGGACGATATGAACGGGGTGAACTGGGATAGCTATGTCGCCGCTTACCGCCGCCTGCTGCCGGGCATCGGCAACCCGCGGGACTTTGGCAACCTGCTGGCGGAGCTGGCTGGCGAGCTCAATGTCTCCCACACCTGGGGCAGCGGCCCCGCCCCCTTCCCGCGCATGGCGGACGAGACCGCCAGCCTTGGCGGCTACTGGCAGGATGGCGAGCAGGGGGTGATGCTCACCGCCCTGCTCTCCGGCGGCCCGCTGGATCAGGAGAGCGATATCGCCCCGGGCGCCCGCCTGCTCGCCATCAACGGCGTCCCGATTGCCAATCTGGCCGAGCTGGATCAGGCCCTCAACCATCAGGCCGGTGCCCGGCTCGCCCTCACCTTCCAGCAGGAGGGCAACAAGCAAACTGACGAGGTGGTGCTCACCGCCATCGACAAACAGCAGGAGTACCAGTTGCAACAGGATCGCTGGATTGAGAAACGGCGGGAGCTAGTGGCCAGCCTGAGCGGAGGACGGGTCGGCTACGTCTATCTGCCGGCAATGAATAGCGAGGTCTACGATGCGGTGGTGGCGGATGCCCTCGGCAGACAGCGCAATCGCGATGCGCTGATCGTCGATGTCCGCTTCAACAGCGGTGGCTATCTCGCCAATACCCTGGTGGAGTTTCTGACCGGCAGCGGCAGCACCAAGGGGATGGCCAGCAGCTGGCCCCGTCAGGGCAAGGGTGAAACCGACGCCGCCACTCGCCAGTGGACCAAGCCTTCGGTGGTGCTGGTGAACGCTGGCAGCTACTCGGAAGGCTCCGCCTTCCCCGAGTACTACCGTGCCCTCAAGGTCGGCCCCATCGTCGGCGATCCGGTGCCCGGCACCGGCACCATGGTCTACAGCCACGACTCCCGGCTGATCCCGGGCCTCTCTTACGGCATTCCGACCCTGGGGCTGCGCAAACCGGACGGCACCTTCTACGAGAATCAGGAGCTGCTCCCGGATCTGCAGGTGCCCCTCACACCCGCCGACATGGTGGCCGGGCGCGACCCGCAACTGGAAGCCGCAGTACAGGCCGCCCTCAAGCAGCTGCCCGCCAACGCCATATAACGGCACCCATCGAGCTCAACGAAAGCGAAACAGCTCGCGATGCAGATGCCCGCCCGGCAACAGCCGGGTCAGGGCATCTGCCATCCCCTCCGGCCCGCAAAACCACACCTGCGCAGGTGCATCCTGCGCGATGCGGGCCAGATCCAGCCGCCCGGCCACCTTGTCCAGATGCAGCTGATAGCGCACGCCGGTGCGATGACAGAGCTCGGCCAACCGCAGGTGGTAAACGGCCCCCGCCAGATCCGGTGCGCACTGGATCAGGGTGATCCCCTCGCTGCGCTCCCCACGGGCAGCCAGCCCCTCCAGCCAGGCGACGAACGGCGTGATACCTATCCCGGCCCCCAGCCAGAGGGCTCTACCTCCCCCTTGCGGGGCGACAAAGGCGCCATAGGGCCCGGTCACCACCACCCCATCCCCGACGCGCGCCTCTGCCACCAGCTGACGGGTATGATCCCCGAGCGCCCGCACCGCGATCACCAGCTGGCGCCGATCCGCTGACACCCGCACCAGGGTAAAGGGATGCGGCCCCTCCTTGACATCAAATTCGAAGAAGGCAAACTGGCCCGGGCGGTAATGGGCGAGCGACCGCTCCAGCTGCATGGTCAGCTCGCAGGTGTGATCCGCCAGCGCCCGCACCGCAATGACACGGCCCGGATGGCGATCCCGCGTTCCCACTTGTCCCAACAGGGAGTAGAGGGCCCCGATAGCGCCGATCCCGCCGATCAACCAGATCGATCCCCCAACCGGCGTCATGGCCCCAATCTGAGGCAGCAGGCAGAGCCCGTGTCCCCAACCAGCCAGATAGATGATCGGCGCCAGCCGGTGGATCAGCCGAAAACGGCCATAACTCACCAGCGCCAGCAAGCTCAACACCACCAGCGCGATCAGCAGATAGAAACTCCACTCACCCAGGGTATTGCCAAGGGCATGGAGCGAGATGCCATTACCTGCACCAGCTCCAGCTGCACTGGCCCCACGCCGGGCGGGACGACTCAGCCAACCCGCCGAGACTGCCCACTTGGGCACCTCCACCACCAGCCAATGCGCAGTGAGCGCCAATGCACCGCCGATGGCCGTTTGGCGGTGCCATCGCAACATCCGGTCCAGACCGCCACACCACACCTCCAGCTGCGGCAGGCGCAATGCCAGCAACAACGAAATCGCCATATAGGTCATCCCCAGCAAACCCGTCAGCAGCAACATCTCATGGCGCCAGGGCCACACCCCATTGGCATCCCCCGCATAACCGAGCCACCAGACCCCGACCACCAGCAGCGGCAACAGCCACCACATCCATTTGTTCGTCATAACATGCTCCCTGGTTCCATCGCGGCAGGGCCTCATCTCCCTGCTGATGGCTCCATTGCACACCCGTCCGGTCACAAGACTTTGCCAGAGGGGGAAGCTTGTGTGGCAATGTGTGACAAACGGAAACAAAAGAGGGGCCGACTGGCCCCTCATGATTACGGCACTTTCGAGGCCGTTCGTTTGCCCACCAGCCGGTGCAGCAGCTTGTTGTATTTCGCCCAGGAGTGGATCAGCAGGAAGATGCCGAACAGCAGGGCCAGAAACAGTTGCCCCACCTCGACGGCATCCAGCGAGCCGATAAAGCTCTGATTCTCTTCCGTCTCCAGATAGTTGAGCCAGGGTTGCAGCGCCAGAAACAACCAGCCACTCCAGGTCACCAGCAGAAGCAACAGATCCCGCAGCCGGTACTTCCAACTGCGCCGGGTGCCGTTGCTGATGATCATCTCGTTCGCCAGCTTATGTTTTGTCACGGAACGACTCTCCTCGGTCAGGACTCTCCCACACGGCCAACTGGCCACGGCGACGCAGGATCGCCTTGGGCACAGCCACCACTACGGTCACCAGATTGAGCAGCCAGTAGATGAGCGGATACCAGACGCACCAGATAAAGCTGCGGGCCATGCTCTTGTCGTAGTGGTTGTCGATAAAGATGCTGACCCCGAACTGCACCAGACAAATCGCGGTCATCATCACCCCGGTCCACTGGAACAGATGACCCACCGCCAGTCCGCTCACGTCAGGCTCAATCAGCCAGATCAGCGCCAGCAGCAACATGCTGTAGCACCAGGCAACGCTGGAGAGATACTCCAGCAGCAGCAGCCAGAAGCGGCGGTTGCGCCAGCGCATCGCCTGCAAGCCGTAGCGCAGAAAGACCTCGGCCCCCCCCTCCGCCCAGCGCAACCGCTGCTTGTAGAGACCGCGTACCGTCTCCGGCATCAGCACCCAGCAGAGCGCCTGCGGCTGATAGTGGATGAGCCAGCCAGCCAGCTGCAGCTTCCAGCTGATGTCGATATCCTCGGTCACCATGTCATTGCTCCAGCCACCGACCGCCTCGACCGCCTGCTTGCGAAAGGCCACCACCACCCCGGAGACGGTAAAGACAGTGCCGTAGATCCGCTGGGCCCGCTTGATGAGGCCGATGATGGAGCTGAACTCGCCGGTCTGGATCTTGCCGATGATAGTGGAGCGGGTGCGCACCCGCGGGTTGCCGGTGACCGCCCCGACCCTCGGGCTCTCGATGAAGTGCTTCACCATCCAGCGCACCGCGTCATAGTCGAGCACCGCATCCCCATCGATGCCGACCAGGATCTCCCCGCTGGCCACCGCCAGCCCGTTGTTGAGCGCCATCGCCTTGCCCTGGTTGTGCTGGTGGAGCACGGTCAGGCGCGGATCCTGCTGCGCCAGTCGATCCAGCCGCGCGCCTGTGTCGTCCTTGCTGCCATCGTTGATGGCCAGCACCTCGAAATCGGGATAGCGCTGGCGCAGCAGGTGGCCGATGGTCTCCTCGACGTTGGCCCCCTCGTTGTAGCAGGGCACCATCAGGGTCACTCTGGGGTAATAGGGGAGCTCCAGCCCCCGCTTGGCCAGCGCGATATCCCTTCGCTCCCACTGGAAGTAGTAATAGAGACCACCACAAACCCACACCATGGCCATCAGACTGGGATAGGCCAACGTAAAGATGGCTATCCCTTCCAGAAGATCCTTCACCGCATCGCCTCCCCTGGGGTGGCTTTAGCGGCACTGACTGCGACCGGCGTCGCCGGCAGCTGGGTCGGCTGAGGCTGGGTCTGCACCGAGAAGACCGGCTTGAGCACCGCCGGATCCGGCTGGTTGTTGTGAAAATCATCCGGGTAGTAACCAAAGTTGGTCACCCCCTTGCGCTGGATGATCTGCATCCAGCGCACCAGCTCGGCATCGGGGATAGGCTGGTCAGTGCGCCAGTTGCGGCTCTGCAGTTCGAACACCAGCCGATTGGCCGGCACCTGTGCCAGTGAATCCTCCGCCAGCCTGGCCAGCCACTCATCGGGGTTTTGTGCCTGCTCCATATAGGGCATCGCCATCACAGCGGTGTAGTCATAGGCCTTGGCAAACGCCGCCATGCTCTGGGCAAACCACTGCTGGGATTGCGGCTCGGTCACCAGCGCCGCATAGATGTTGCGGGCAGTCTTGAGACCGTCGGCGCCCCCTTGCCGGTAACGAGCGGCTGCATCACGCAGCGCCATGGTGAAGTCGATCAGCAGATCGGTCTTCTGCTCCCCCTGCGCCTGCAGCGCATCCGGAGTGCGAGCCAGCGACATCGGCCCCTCGTAGTCGCTGAGGAACGCATCGTCATGGAACAGCAGACCATCGAACTTGGTGTAAAAACCGAGATCCTCATAGATATCCAGCAGCAGCTGGCGACTGGCAGGATCCCAGGGCGAGAGGCGCAGATACTGCCCCTTGGCGGGGGCGCCGGTACGGCTGTCGGTGACATAGGCGTGGTTCGGCCCCATGTCGTAGGCCATCACCGGCATCCAGGCGAACACCTTGACCCCGGCACGGGTCTTGAGCTGCCAGGACACCCGGTTGAAGAGATCCGCCTTGACCGGCATATGACGGTTGGGGAAATAGAGCGCCTCCGCCACCCCGTCGCCGTTGTCATCGGCATAGGCCTGCAGATAGACGGTGGTGATGCCGTAACCCTTGATCCGATCCAGCAGCATGTCGATGTTCTTGTTCATCTGCTGCGGATCCTTGTCGTAGACATAGTCCAGATCCACGTGCACCAAGCGCTCCACCTGCCGCTCCCAGGTATTGCCCCCCATGATCTCATCCAGGGTTTCGAGGCTGGTGTCCTCCTCCAGCAGATAACGGCGCACCGTGCTGCCCGAGTCACTCAGCTTGTTGAGCCCTTCCGCCAGGGTGAAGGTGTAGGGCATCCCCGCCGCACTGGCCAGCTCCAGCGCCGTCTGGTTGAAGGCGCCGTAGGGCCAGACCAGGATCCGTGGTGCCCGACCGGTCTGCTCCCTGAGCTGGCTGGCTGATGCGTCGAAGTCCGCTTTTATCCGGGCCCGATAGTCGGCCATGCTCTCGTAGCCATTCTGGCTCCAGCCTGCGGTGGTCACCGCCGGCTGCACGTTGCCCTGCGGGTTGGCGAGCAGCCCGTAGTGGGAGGTGAAAGTGTGGGAGGCCAGCTCCACCAGTCCGGAGTCCTGCATCTCGCGGATCTGAGGCCAGCCGACGAAGTAGCTGCGTGGTAGCTTGTCATTGCCGTAGGGGACCATCTTGTCATCGGCAACATCCAGCCAGCTGCCCACCAACGCAAAGACCGCCGGATAGTTGTAGAGCTTGAGCAGCGGATAGACCAGCCGGTAGAAGCTCTCGTAGCCGTCATCGAAGCTGAGCAGGATCGCCTTCTCCGGCAGCGGTGCCTTGCCCGCTTTGGCATCCAGGATCTGCTGGAAGCTGACCGGGTGATAGCCCTGCTGCTTGATCCAGTTGAAGTGGCGGATCAGGGTGTCGCGCCGGATGGTCTGGGGATAGAGCTTGAGGTTGGGGGTCAATTTCAGATCGACGATATCGTGGTAGCAGAGCACCACATAGTCATCGGGTTGCCGGGCCGCCTGCGTCAGCGAAGGCAGCAGTGCAAGCAGCAAAACGAAAGGAGCAAGCCAGCGTCTCATCACATGAAACTCCATTGCAGATTGGCGAAGATGAAATTTCCGAACTCGGGGTTGCCGTCATAGATGGCCTGACGGCGGCCCAGGCCATAGCCCAGGCTGAGAGCGGGAGAGAGGATCCAGTCGTGGCGATAGCTGAGCTGCCACCCCTGATCGCTGCCATAGCCCTGCTGCCAGTAGTGGTTACCACTCATGGTCAGGCTCTGCAGCAGGGAGCGACGCCCATCCAGCGGCAGCCGGTAGCGCCCCGCCAGCTCCAGCTCCAGATTGCGATCCTGCAGGGGGTTGAAGTAGTCGACCTCCAACGCCTCGTTGCGGGAGGTGGCGCCGCGCAAGGTGGTATCGAACCACCAGCGATCCCGACGCCAGAGATCCTGACGCAGCCAGCCGGAGGCGGTCAGCCGCCGGTTGCCATCGCTGATATCCATCCGCTCCAGCCGCAGCGCCCCCTCGCGGGTCTCATCCTGACGCCAGCCCAGATCGAGCTGGTATTGATCGGCGTAGTTGCCGCGCGCCAATGCCCGCAGCGGGGTGTCGGCACTGTTGAGGTTGATGGCCGTGCCCAGCGTCCAGTGATCATCCAGCCGCCAGTCGAGGCGACTCCATAGATAGCCTTTGTGGTTAAGCTCGCTGCCCGTGCCCCCCTCCAGCGTCAGCTGCAGCGGGTAGAAAAAGATCTCGGCCCCCAGCCCGGTATAGGCAGCGCGTTCGGGCTGCTGGTCGAACTCGCCAAAGCTGCCCTGACGACGGACAAACAGCCGATCACCGCCATCGCTGCGAGCGCTGTAGAGGCGGCTGTCGTAGCTCCAGTCACGGCTGGCCTGCACCGAGCCCCCTTCGTTGCGGCCATGGGTCAGGTCGGTGACAAATTGTGGTGCCTGCTCCAGAGCCAGCCGCTGCTGTAACTCCTGACGATCCCGGGTCAGGTTGCCAAGGGTACGCACGGCCTGCGGCGTGCCCTGCCAGTCGCCCTTGTCGAGCCGGGCATTGAGGCGACCGGGCTCGGCCAGCACGGTGCGCCCTGCTGGCAGCCAGCGCACGGCCTGCCGATACGCCTGCTCGGCCCCGTCGGGATGGCCCCGCCAGCGGCGGATATCCCCCAGTTGCAGCCAGAGCCAGGGATTGGCTGGCGCGGTTTGCAGCCACGCTTCCAACTGAGCCTCTGCGGCGCCCGCCTGACCACGCCAGGCCTGCAGCAAGGTTTTCAGCTGCAATACCTTCTCGTAGTCGTCGTTGGCCATCCGCATGTTGCCGGTGAAATCCCAGCGAGTCGGTGGCTCCTGCCAACCGGCCAGCAGACCCTGTGCCGCACCATAGCGCTCGCCATCCGAATAGGCGTAGAAGCGCTTCTCCAGCAGCCGCTTGTCTTTGGCCCGTGCCGGCGTCGCCAGTTGCTGGTAAATCACGGAGGCCTCATCCACCCGTCCCAACCCGGCCAGTGCATCGGCGCGCGCCTCCAGCACATAGTCAGGCAATGGCCCCTCGACCTGCAGCGCGGCGGACTCCTGCTCGGCCCGGGCAAAATCACCGAGGGCTACCAGCGTCACCACCACATCGCGGCGGGCACTGAGGTAGAGCACATGATCGTGTGGTGCACGGGCCAGGATCCTGTCTTGCAACGCCAACGTGCGAGTCAGGGAGCGACGGGCCAACACCGGATCCTCGGTCTGGGCCGATATCCGCAACAAATTGACCGCCTGGTAGTAGTCGAGCCAGAGCCGGTCGACCGGTTTGAACAGCTTGGGGTAACGGCCCATCAGGTCTGCTGCCGCAGGCCCCGCCCCCAGGCTCACGGCTACCCGATAGAGTGCCAGCACCTGTTCGTGGTTATCCGGCTCCAGCTCCAGCCACTGCTGGCGGGCCAGCAGCTCGCCCATGGGATCCTCACCCTGACGGGCTGCATAGATGCTGGCTTCGAGGATCGCCTGATCGCGGCCAAAGTTGGCCTCATATTCACCCGCAGCGTGGCGGGCCAGCTCGCGGTTGCCCTGATCACTGGCAGTGAGAAACAGCCCGAGCCAGCCATTGCGGTTGGCGGGATCGCGTCCCTGCAGGATGCGGTAATAGCTGATCGCCTCGGAGTAGCGCTTCTCGTCGCGGGCGGCACGGGCCACCCCTTCCAGCGTACTGTTGCTGATGGGGCTGAGCTCGCACGGCTCACAGGCGGCCAGCGCCCCCTTGCGATCACCCCGCCACAGCTGCACGGCGATCAGATCATCGAGCACCTTGCCATCACCACTTTGTCGATAGAGAGCATCCAGCCCGTGCGCTGCCGCATCCAGCTCTCCCGCTCGGGCCTTGATGACCCAGGCTTCACGCACTCTGTCCACCTCACTGGCACACACCAGCAGGGGCAACAGCGCCAACATCAAAAAGATGCGATTCATTCGCAACATACCACCCATAACAAACGCTGGTCATATCGTCCCTGCACGACCATACGGATATACACACCCGTCCGCTCCTGCCTGATGAGCAAGAGGGCTTCCTGACTTGTGTGCTGATTTCGAGGGTGAAAGGCGGGCAGCGGCCACACCTTTCCTATGTGCGGCCCAGCCATCTCCGGGCGGAGATCTGAGGCTTTCCGAACCCGATTCACATCGGGAGTGGCAAGGTGGGCGATTTTGCAGCTGTGGACAATTTAGTCAATCCGACAAGATGGGAATGGTTCTCAAAAAGATGAATAGATCAATCTTTATGCACAAAGGTGAGTGCAAAAAACACTATTAACAAAACAGACATAACAGCGTGAATCACCGAATCTATTACCTTGCCGCTCACTGTTCACGCTCATCTTCATATGAATACATATTTGATGTAAAAATCGCGGACACTATTGCCAAAGCGACACCTGGTGTCGTACCCATCCCTAGTGAGGTATCCCCCACTACAGCTGTAACAAGGGATAGCCATAAGGCGCCGTGCTCTCGGCATGCTCACCGGGAGCACTGTGGTTTACGCGGCTGACGCTCGTCGGTAATGATCAACGATCCACGCCTCGAAGTCGGCCAGCATGCGGGTTTCCGACTCGCTGTTGTCGGCGATAAGCTCGGCGCCGTGTACCACCCGGATATGGGCGTCGAGCGGGCTTCCCTCGCCAGTTGCAGGACGCTGCTGCGCGGCGGCCATGCAGGCCTTAGCCTGTTGCCACGCTTCGTCTGCGCTCAGGTTGCATGCCTCGGCCAGCGGCACCGCGCTGAATCCCTCGCCAGTCAGGCTACGCAGGGTCTCATCGTGAGTCATGCCGTTGCCCGGCCCCCAGTAGTGGGCGGCCAAATCCGGCCCGATACGCGGGTTGTCGGTGAGGTAGCCATCACGTTTGAGGAAAAAGGCGCGGGTCTGCTCCACCGCCATCAGCGCCAGCAGGTAGCCGTGATAGGCGCAGGCCGACTCCTGATTAAGGAGGTGCGGAATGGCCAGCAGCGGACGCGGGCTCTCGACCCCGACAATCTTGCATTCCCACTGACGGGCCAGCGCCAGCACTGCCTCGGGAGTGCGTTCGGCCTCATCCATGGCGTAGAGATCCCGTTCGAAGTAGGCCACCAGCGCGATCTGGCGCTCGTTGAAGGCACGAAACGGCTGACGCGCTTCGATCATCTCCTTGATGAGGGCATCGGGAACAGCCTCTCCCGCCGCATTTCTGGCGTAGCGCTTGAGCCAGTCGGCATCGTCCAGCAGGCTGTCACAGAACATCGACTGGGTCTCAGCATAGGCCATGGAGGTGGGCGGAAACTCCTGTGAGAAGCAGGGGGCATTGCCGGTGACATTGGCAAAATGCGCGGCGTGGCCCCCCTCGTGGAACAGGGTGTTGAGGCCACTCCAGCCGCTGCCCACCTGCGCCGGATCGGCCAGGCTGGTGAAGTTGACCACAGCTGGCACCCACTCCCCCTGTTGGAAGAAGCTCGGTACCGGGCCGTGGCAGAAGCCGTTCTCGTATTTCCCCTCCCGGGTCAGCAAATCCAGGGTCAGGGTCGCCCCGCGATACTGGATGCCGAGCCGGCGGAAGCTCTCGACCCAATCTCGCAGTGCCCGCGAGAAGGGCACATAAGGATCTAGCTGGCGGGTCACATCACCGCTCACGCTGTAACGCAGGTTGTGGGGCAGCAGGGCCGCCTCCCCCTTGGCAACCTTCAGCTCTTCCAGACTCTGCTGCAACCGGGCGTCGGTGCGGGCAATAAAGTCGTCGAGGATGGCAAACAGCTGCTCCGGGCTCATCTGCTCGTTCTTGCGTACCTTGTAGTCGAAGTAGTCGCGATAGCCCATGGCGCGGGCAAAGCGGTTGCGGATCGCCACCACCTCGAGAAAACCGTTGCCGACCACCCACTGCTCCAGGGTGTGGAACATGGCGAGCGCGCTCTGGCGCACCGCCTCGTTAGGGCTGGCGGCAAGGGAGGTGCTGGCGGCAGGCAGGCTGCCAGCGACCTGCTGGCCCTGCTCATCCAGCAGGATCAGTTTCAGCCCCTTGCGGCGGGCAAACAGCGCCGCCTCGGCTGCCACCAGCTCATCCATCAGGGCAGCCGCAGCGGGCACTTCAATCACGTTGCACTCGAAGAAGGCGATCCAGCCTTGCAGACCGCGCTTGAGATCATCCTCGTCGGCCTGCACCAACATCTCCCGCAATTCGGGCAGACGGGCCGGATTGGCACAAAAGGCCTTGTAGGCCTGCTCGGCTGCGGTGAAACCGGCCTGATCGTCGCTGGTGCCCATATAGGTGGACCAGAAGAGATCCTCCTTGCGCCTGTGCACCTGCAGGTAGTCGGCGTTGAGCTGGTTGAAGTAATTCCTAGCAATGGAACTCATAAATTCCCTCTTGTTATGGGGTCACCCGCAGCGGGGCCCACTCCTTTTTTTGAAGAAATGCCAAACCATTCACACTCTTTGGCACAAATTGCGCAGGGATGCGCATCAACACGCTACCAAAAAGTGGGGGTTGCTGTCTGCTGACTATACTGATGTTAAAACGCTCATTTGAGAAAGCTCGGCAAGAGACTGAAAGTAAATGAGTTGTTAACTCTTACGAACTGGCTGCCGCAGTACAGAGCCACATAAAATCAACAGGGAAATGAGGGTTTAGTCATGTTCAAGCTCGGTGATATTACTGTGAGCCGCAAATTGATCTTGCTGCTCGCACTGGCGTTTGTCGGTTTTGTCTCGCTGCTGCTTATCTCGGCCAACGCGCTCCAGCGCAATCTGATGAGCGAGCGAGAGGCGCGGCTCAATGCGGTACTGGAGCAGGCCATGAGCCAGATCCAGTTTCTGGCCAGCACCCTGCCAGCAGAGCAGGCCCAGCAGGAAGCGCGCAAGCTGCTGACCAACACCCGCTTTGATGGCAACAACTACCTGTTCGTCATCGACGAGAACCGCACCATGGTGGTTCACCCCATCCGTCCCGAACTGGTCGGCCAGAAGATGGGTGAAGGGGGCGCCGCCACCGCCGGGCAGTTCTGGTATCAGATGGTGGATATCGCCAAAGGGGGCAAACAGGGCACTCTGCAATATGTGTGGGTCGGCCCGTCGGGTGAGACCGCCGACAAGCTATCCATGGTCTCCGGCTATCAGCCCTGGGGCTGGATCCTCGGTTCCGGCATGCTGCTGCAAGATATTCAGCAGACCATCTGGGCCCAGTACATGAAGATGGGGACCGCCACCGCCATCGTGATCCTGCTGATGGGGCTGCTGGGCTGGCGCATCACCCATTCCATCGTCTCCCCCCTCAGCCAGATCAACCACGCCATGCAGCGAGTCGCCAAGGGGGATCTGGTGGTAAGCATCCCGGTACAGGGCAAGGATGAGTTGGGAGTGGTCGCCCGCTGCACCAACCAGAGTCTCGATGCCATCCGTCACGCCCTGCTGGAAGCCAGCCAGGGGGCCCGCAACGTGGCAGATGCCGCCCTGCGCATCGCCGCCTCTGCCGAGCAGACCAATCAGGCGGTCACCAGCCAGCGGGATCAGCTGGCCCAGCTCGCTACCGCCATGAACGAGATGAGCGCCACCATCTCCGATGTGGCCGGACACGCCGAAAATACCGCGCGGGATACCCAGGAAGCGACCGGTGAAGCAGGTCTCGGCAACCGTGATGTTCATGCCAGCGTGCACGGCATCAAGGCGCTGGCCACCGAGGTGGAGCAGGCCACCCAGCAGGTCAACCAGCTCAAGGAGGGAGTAATGCAGATCAGCGAAGTGACCGCCGTCATCAGCGCCATTTCGGAGCAGACCAACCTGCTGGCCCTCAACGCCGCCATCGAGGCAGCCCGTGCCGGTGAGCAGGGCCGCGGTTTTGCCGTGGTGGCCGACGAGGTGCGCCAGCTGGCCAGCCGCACTCGCCAATCCACCGAAGAGATCCAGAGCACCATTGCCCAGCTGCAGCAACGGGCCGTCACCGCCGCCAACGCCATGGATACCAGCCGCAAACTGGCAGAGAGCAGCGTCAACCAGTCCCAGCAGGCGGGGCAGGATCTCACCCTGATCGTCAACCACATCCAGCATGTAAGCGACATGGCGACCCAGATCGCTACCGCCGCCGAGCAGCAGAGCATGGTGGCCGAGGATATGAACCGCAATGTCAGCGGCATCAACGACTCGGCGCTGGAGATGTCACAGTCCGCCTCGCAACTGGCGCAGGAGAGCGAGCTGCTGGCCGGTCTCTCCCGCAGCCTGGATGAGCGGCTTGCGGTGTTCAAACTGAGTAAGGAGTCCTCCACTGCGCCGATGATGGCGCCCCTGTCTCCCCCCTCCGGAGAACAGCGCCCCCGTCATTGAGGGCGTCAACCCGTGTCGCCTTGTCACCCGACCTGCCAGCCAAGCTGGCAGGTTTTTTTACGCCGCCAACACGCAATCAGCATGCATCTTATCGGCATATTCAACGTTAATCGGCGCCATTCACAAATTAGAGAACAATTTAAAAACAGTCAGTTAGAATGATCCATGTGCCGTTGAACGGTGCATTGAAACATTTAACTTCAAATAATTAATCAATGCAGTGCACAATGGTGATGGCTGAACATTTGGCCCATCACTAACCATCTAGTCATTTGGCAAACTGACCGAAAGGTCGGGACGCAAAGCCTCCGGTCTACAGACGTTTTGTCCAGGATAGCGGGGTTGCCACACGCAAGTGTGCATCGGGGAACTCCCCGGCCAACTGACTGCCCACATCTATCGAACAGAGGAATGTATGGCAGCAAAAATCCAACTTAATCACATCGCAGCGGTGCTGGCTCTGCTGGCCAGCGGCAGCGCTCTGGCGCATGGCTACATCAGCCAGCCAGAGAGCCGCAACTATCTGTGCAAAACCGGCGGCAACAGCCAGTGTGGTGGCGTGCAGTGGGAACCACAGAGCGTGGAGGGCCCATCAGGCTTCCCGCAGAGCGGCCCACAGGATGGTCAAATCGCCTCGGCGGGCAGCCCCCGCTGGAGCGAGCTGAACATCCAGACCAGCGACCGCTGGACCAAGCGTGAAGTACAGCCCGGCCCCTTCGCCATCAGCTGGACCTTCACTGCCAACCACGTCACCCGCAACTGGCGCTACTACCTCACCAAGCAGGACTGGAACCCCAACCAGCCGCTCACCCGCGCCTCGTTCGACCTGACCCCCTTCTGCGTCATCGACGGCAATATGGTGCAGCCGCCCAAGCAGGTGACCCATAACTGTATCCTGCCGGAGCGCACCGGTTATCAGGTGATCCTCGGCGTGTGGGAAGTGGGCGACACCAGCAACAGCTTCTACAACATCATCGATGCCAAGTTCAAAGATGGCAGCCAGCCGCCGCTGGAGTGGAGCCAGGCAGGCACCATCTACCCCTCCATCGACCTCGCAGTGGGTGACAAGGCGATGACCCGGGTATTCGATGCCAACGGCGAGCGCCCCGATCTGCAGACCGTGCTGACCATCACCACTGCCGAGCAGGGCCAGAAGAACAACTGGGCTCATGCCCTCGCCAGCAAGATCAACGCCGAGCAGAGCCTGATCCGCGCCGGCCAGCAAGGAGCCGATGGCCAGTTCAATCCGATTTACGGCATGAACCCCGTCTATCTGAAGCGAAACAGCAAACTGGAGCGAGTCGAGATTGATCTGCAACAGCTGCAGCCGCCGGTAGTGGACAGCATCAGCGTCAGCGGTCTGGCCAGCGACTATGTGCTGGACAACGGCAAGGCAACCCTCGATTTCACCGTCACCGCACAGGGCGATCTGGCCGTCACCAACACCCTCTATGACCACGGCGGCGTCGCCAAGGGTGAAAGCAGTGCCGACATCAGGGACAGCAGTCACACCTTCACCATGGCGCTGGAAGGGCTCAAGGCAGGTCACCACCAGCTGGTGATCAAGGCCACCCCGAAAGCGGGCGGCGAGACCATCCAGCAGACCATGGATCTGATGTTCAAGGAGCAGAGCAGCGGCGAATACGACTTCGTCTTCCCGAACTCGCTCAAATCCTATGCCGCCGGCACCAAGGTGCAGCAGCCGAAAAATGGCAGGGTCTATCAGTGCAAGCCCTTCCCCTACAGCGGCTACTGCCAGCAGTGGACTACCACCGCCACCCAGTACGAGCCGGGCATCGGCTCCCACTGGCAGATGGCGTGGGATGAAGTGCACTAACCCACGCTTGGACAAATAAAAAAGGGCGTCCTCTCTAGCAGGGGACGCCCAGAAAAATCAAACCTTGCGGTTTGCATACCAACGGAACCAAGACCTCACTCTTCACTTACTTCACACACTCAACACACTCTTCAAAACAGGGTTTGTCCATTAACCCTGCCATTTTCCTCCTTCGACGATCACATCATTCGGATCGGTATCAGGGCTCAGCTTGTCACGCACATACTGGTCATAGAGTTTCAGCAGGTACTTCTCCTCACCCAGCTTGGCGAGACGGTCGTTGACCCAGTCACGCAGCTCGATATTGCCCTTCTTCACCGCCGGGGCGATGGGATCTTCCGAGCCCAGTTTTTCGGGCAGTACCCGATAGCCCGGGTTCTCCTTGGCCCAGCTGAACAGTACCAGGTTGTCCTGGGCATAGGCGTCACCACGGCCCTGCGCCAGCGCCTGCAAAGATTCGGTGTTCTTCTCGAACTTGAGGACCTTCCACTCCGGGTGGTTGCGGGTCAGCCAGATGTCGGCCGTGGTGCCGGTGGTCACGATCAGGGTCTTGCTGGCCAGATCATCGAGCTTCTTGGCCGGGCTCCCTTCCGGCACCAGCACCTGTACCGCCACTCGCAGGTTCGGGTTGGTGAAATCCACCACCTCGCGCCGCTCCGGGGTCACCGTCATATTGGCGAGGATCAGATCCACCTTGTCGCTCTGCAGGAAGGGGATGCGACTGGCTGGCTCCACCGCCACGAACTTGATCTTGTTCTCGTCCCCCAGCAGATCCTTGGCGAAGCGGCGGCCGAGATCGGTGTCAAAACCGACGTAGTTCCCCTTCTCGTCCACGTAGCCAAACGGCGGTTTGTCGGTGAATACGCCGACGATGAGCTTGTCCCGTGCCTTGATCTTGTCGAGGGAACCGTCTGCCGCATGGGCAGCGCCGCTGGCGATAGCCAGTCCCAATAAGGCACTAAGCAGAACCGAGGTGATTTTTTTCATGCTGACTCCTTTCGTTTGATGACATTTGTATAAGAAAACTTGGCGAGGAACTGGCGCGCACGCTGGCTCCTGGGATTGTCGAAAAATTGGTGGGGCGCGGCCTGCTCCAGAATGTGGCCACCATCCATGAAGACGATGCGATCCGCCACCGCCCGGGCGAAGGCCAGCTCGTGGGTGACGATAAGCAGGGTCATGCCGCTGCCAGCGAGATCGCGGATCACCTCCAGCACCTCCTGCACCATCTCGGGGTCGAGGGCGGCGGTTACCTCGTCAAACAGCATCACCTGCGGGTTCATGCACAGCGCCCGCACGATGGCGATACGCTGCTGCTGGCCGCCGGAGAGCTGGCGCGGATAGTCATGGCGCCGATCCCACAGGCCGATGCGGGTCAGCAGCTGCTCGGCTTGCAGCAGCGCCTCTGCCCGCTCCCGCTTTTGCACCTGCAGGGGGCCAAGCAGCACGTTTTCCAGCACCGTCAGGTTGGGGAAGAGGTGATAGCTCTGGAACACCATGCCGATCCGCTGGCGCACCCGCTGCCAGTCGGTAGCGCCGTCCAGCAACACACCATCGAAGCGGATCTCGCCCCCCTGAATGGGCTCGAGCCCGTTGAGAGTGCGCAGCAAGGTGCTCTTGCCACAACCACTTGGCCCCAGGATGACGATCACCTCCCCGGCGCGCACGCTGAGGCTGATCCGATCCAGCACCAGATTCGGGCCGAACTGTTTACTGACAGAACCGAGTTCAAGCAGAGGTGTCATACCGCATTACCCCATTGTTGCTCCAGCCGGCGCGAGGCGAGCGAGAGCGGATAGCAGACCAGAAAAAAGAACAGAAACAGCAGACCGTAAATAAGCAGCGAGCCATAGGTGCGCTCGATGATCTGCTGGCCCACCTTGATCACCTCCACCACCCCGATCAGCACCGCCAGCGAACTGGTCTTGATGATGCGGGTGTAGATGTTGATGGTCGGCGGTGTCAGCCGCTGCAACGCCTGCGGCAGCAACACATGGCGATAGAGCTGCCAGGTCGAGAGCCCGAGCGCCAACCCGGCCTCCTGCTGACCACGGGCGAGGGAGTTGAGGCCACCGCGCACCACCTCTCCCACCTCGCTGGCGCCCCAGAGGGCGAGTACCAGCACGGCGCACCAGAAGGCCGGAATATCGAGGCCGAAAAAGATCGACAACCCGAAGAAAAAGAGATAGAGCCACACCAGCACAGGCACTACCCGAAACAGCTCGAGATAAAGCCGCAGCAGACCCCGCACCAACCGGCCGCCCTGTTGTGCCAACACGCCGTAAGCGATACCGCCGAGGGTGGCAAACAGGATGGCCAGTAGCGAGATGGCGAGGGTCTGGCCTGCGCCCACCGCCAGCAGTGGCAACGCCTGCGTCAGCTGCTCAGTAACGGAATTGACCATATTGAGCCCTCCTTTCCTGCGCCTCGGTGGCGAATGACTGCGGCAGCTGGAAGATAAGTGCCCACATCGGGATCCTCGCCTGCATTAGCGATTCAGTGACCGAACTGACCATGTTGCAGCCTCCTTTCAACGACGCGCAGAGCGAGGGAGAGCGGCAGAAAGATCAGCACGCACATCAAGGTCAGCACCGCCAGCATCTCGTAGGTCTTGTAGTAGAGGGCGATGTAATTCTTGGTGGTGTAGAGCAGCTCTGGCACTGCCACCGCCGAAGCCACGGTTGTCTCTTGGAGCAGAAAGATGAAGTTGGCAAACAGCGCCGGCAGGCTGGCGAGCCAGGCCTGGGGCAACTGCACGTGGCGCAGCAGTTGCCAGCGGGAGAGGCCGATAGCCCTGCCAGCCTCCAGCTGACTGGCGGGCACCGCCTGAATGCCTGCCCGCAGCGCCTCGGTCAGATAACCACCGCCGAGGAAGGTCATGGCAATCACCGCGGTGGTAAACCCGGAGAGCGACAAGCCGAGCGCAGGCAGCCCGAAATAGAGGAAGAAGAGCTGGATCAGCAGCGGCGTGTTGCGGGCCAGCTCGACATATCCGCGGATCAGGGCGCTGAGCGGCCGCTTGTGCAGGCTCAACAGAGCGACGTTGAGCAGGGCGACCGCCAGCGAAGTGAGGATCACTATGGTTCCCAGCTGCAAGGTGACCCAGACCGCCTTACCGAAGGCGGGCAGCGTCGTGAGGATGAAGGGCAGATCCAGATTCATGCCGGGATCCTCCCGTCACGCTGCAGACGCTGGGGCAGGACAGTGATCGCATCCGGGTACTTGATGCCGGTACCGGTATTGAGCACCACGACCTGCTCTCCCCCACGGATCCAGCCAGCCTCGCGCAGTTGACGAGCAGCAGCAAACGCGGCGGCCCCCTCAGGGCAGACAAAACTGCCTTCGCGAGAGGCAAGCTGGCGGATCTCGCTCTGGATGGCCTTGTCATCCACCGCGATGGCGCAACCCTCGGTGCGATAGAGGGCGTCCAGCACCAGAAAATCTCCCAGTGCCTTGGGTACATTGATGCCGAACGCCAGCGTTTGGGAGTCGGGCCAGAAGCTCGATTCGGTGGCTCTCTGTTGCCACGCCTGCACAATGGGCGCGCAGCCACTCGCCTGTACCGCGACCAGTCTGGGCAACGCGCCCTTGACCCAGCCCAGCTCCTGCAGCTCGCGCAGCGCCTTGTAGATACCGATGAGGCCGACCCCGCCACCGGTCGGATAGATGATCACATCCGGCAGGGTCCAGCCCAGCTGTTCGGCAATCTCCAGCCCCATGGTCTTCTTGCCCTCAATCCGGTAGGGCTCCTTCAGGGTTGAGGCGTCAAACAGGGATTGCTCCGCTACCGCCTGCGCCACCTGACGACCGGCGTCGCTGATAAGGCCATCCACCAGATATAGACGGGAACCGGCGAGAGAGGTCTCCAGTCGAGTGATGGCGGGGGCTGCCTGCGGCATAACGATGGTGCTGCGCAGTCCGGCACGGGCACCGTAGAGCGCCCATGCAGCGCCGGCGTTGCCGTTGGTCGGCATGGCGAAGTGAGTGACGCCGAGTTCACGCGCGCGGGAGATGCCCACCGCTGCACCACGAGCCTTGAAAGATCCGGTGGGGATGACGCTCTCATCCTTCATCCAGAGATCCGGAATACCGATCTGCTTGCCCAGCGTAGGCAGCCGTAGCAGTGGGGTGAATCCCTCCCCCAGCGTCACAACGTGGGCGGGATCCCGTACCGGCAGCAACTCGTGATAACGCCACAGGCTGGCCGGGCGCCCCAGCAATGCCGCCGGGTGCCATGCTCGCGTCAGCGCATCGAGATCGTAGCTGGCCAGCAGTGGCGCACCTGCCCGGCTCAGTTGCCAGGGCTGGTCAGCCTCATGGATCTCGCCACTCTTGCTGCAACGCAGATGTGATAGGTAGCTATACGGCATGCTTTATCCTGAATGGATCGACTTTGGTCAGTCACTTATTCCATCCTGCAACCCAAGTACCGGATAACAAACAAAATTAACTGGCAAACCTAAGTGAAAAAATTCATATGAAGCCGTCTGTTTTCGCTGGCAATCTCATCTGCCAGCAATGAAGAAGGGGAGCCATTGGCTCCCCTTCTCTCTTCTCTTCCGAACTCAAATCTGGAAGTCGATGGCGGGCTCGCTGCCCATGGCGCGGGCCTGTATATCCGCCAGCGCCAGCTCGGGGTTGCAGAGCTGGATAAACTGCCAGGCAAAGTTGTGCTGGAACTGCCCCTGCTTGAGGCCAATCCAGGCGGTGTGGGGGGCAAACAGATGGCTGCCATCGAGCTGCACCAGCCCCTGATCGCGCTGGGTGTCGAACGCCATGTCGGCCAGTATGCCGACCCCCATCTCCAGCTCGACATAGGTCTTGATGACATCGGAGTCCTGCGCCGTCAGCAGGATCTGCGGCTCGATGCCAGCCGCAGCAAAGGCTTCATCCACCCGCACCCGCCCGGTCAACCCGGCTTGATAGGTGACGATGGGCCAGTTGGCCAGCGCCGCCAGCGTCAGATCCCGCTCGCCTGCCAACGGATGTTGCTCGGGCACCACGATATTGTGGTGCCAGCGGTAGTAGGGGAATGCCACCACCCCTTCGCTCTTGTCGAGCTGCTCGCTGCTGATGCCGATATCCACCTCGCCGGTCTGCACCAGCCGCACTATCTCCTCCGGGCTGCCCTGACGCAGCTCCAGCTGCACCAGCGGAAACTGCTCGCGAAACGCCTTCACCACCCGCGGCAGGGCATAGCGGGCCTGGGTATGGGTGGTCGCCACCAGCAAGCGGCCCGAGTCGCGGTTGGCAAAGGTGCTGGCCAGTTTGCGGATGTTGTTGGCGTCATTGAGAATGCGCTCGGCAATCACCAGCAGCTCCTTGCCAGGCTCGGTCATACCGAGCAGCCGCTTACCGTAGCGGATAAAGAGCTCGATACCGAGCTCCTCTTCCAGCTCGCGGATATGGCGACTCACCCCGGATTGCGAGGTAAAAAGGGCATTGGCTACCTCGGTCAGGTTGTAATCCCGCCGCGCTGCCTCCCGGATAATACGTAACTGCTGGAAATTCACCTTGTCGCCTCCTGCGAAGAGTGGGCGACACAATCTGCTCGCCCCTCTCATTTTTGTTATTTGGCCGGATCATGCCCGGCTGACAGCCTGAACCGGGCGGCCACACCGCCCGCAACACAGCATCAAATCTGATAGTCGGGATAGAACTGCGCCTGTCTGGCCACCAGCTTCACCCCCTGTCCCGGGGCAAACTGCTTGGCCGCCTCCTTGCTCAGCTCCGCCTCATAGTGGGCCCCTTTCGTTTCGCCATCGCCACGCAGCTCCACCCGAATGCGTGGCCCCATGGGCAATAGACGGGTGATGGTGGCACGGATCCCGCCCGGTGCATCGGCTGGCAAGATCTCCAGTTCATGGGGGCGGACATAGGCGATGGCGGCACTGCCGTGAGCCAGATGGGAAGCCGACGGCCCGCCGAGCAGCTGCTCGCCGACACCGAATCCCTGCTCCGCCACCCGACCGCGGAACTGGTTCACACTGCCGAGGAAGCTGTGGACGAAGGAGCTGGCGGGCTGGTCGTAGACCTCGGCCGGGGTGCCGATCTGCTCGACCCGTCCGGCATTCATCAGCACCACCCGATCCGCTACCTCCAGCGCCTCTTCCTGATCGTGAGTCACGAACAGACTGGTGACGTGCAGCTCGTCGTGCAGCTCGCGCAGCCAGCGACGCAGCTCCTTGCGCACCTGCGCATCGAGGGCACCGAAGGGCTCGTCCAAGAGCAGTACCTTGGGCTGCACCGCCAGCGCGCGAGCCAGCGCGACCCGCTGACGCTGACCGCCGGAGAGCTGGGTCGGATAGCGCTCGGCCACATGGCTGAGCTGCACCAGATCCAGCAGCTCCTTGACCCGGGCGCGAATGGCCGCCTCGGCCGGGCGCTCGCTGCGCGGTTTGACTCTAAGACCAAACGCCACGTTCTCAAACACCGTCATATGGCGAAACAGGGCATAGTGCTGGAACACGAAGCCGACGTTGCGCTCGCGCACATGGAGATCCGAGGCATCCTCGCCACGGATGATGACGTGGCCAGAGTCGGCCTGCTCCAGCCCGGCGATGATCCGCAGCAGGGTGGTCTTGCCGCAACCGGAGGGGCCGAGCAGCGCCACCAGCTCACCGTCATGAAAGTCGAGGTTGATGTCTGCCAGCGCCGCGTACTGATTGAAATGCTTGTTGAGTTGTTGAACCTGAATGCTCATGGCTGCCTCTTTAAAACGGTGATCAGTGAGATTTGGTGGGCTGGGCACGCAGCCGGGCCAACAGGGTTTCCCCGAGTAGGGTAAAGATCCCGAACAGAGCCAAGAGGCTTGCCACTGCAAAGGCGGCGCCGGTCTGGTACTCGTTGTAGAGGATCTCGATATGCAGCGGCAGGGTATTGGTCTGGCCGCGAATATGGCCGGAGACCACCGACACGGCGCCAAACTCCCCGACCGCGCGGGCGGTACAGAGCAGCAGGCCATACATCAGGCTCCAGCGAATGCCGGGCAGGGTGACGCGCCAGAACATCTGCAGACCGCTCGCCCCCAGCATGATGGCGGCTTCTTCCTCTTCCGGGCCGCGCGCCTCCATCTGGGGCAGCAGCTCGCGCACCACGAAGGGCACGGTAATGAAGGTGGTGGCCAGGATGATCCCCGGGGTGGCGAAGATGATCTTGATGTCGTGCTCGCTCAGCCAGTCACCAAACCAGCAGCGGCTGCCGAACATCAACACCAGCATCAGACCGGCGATCACCGGCGACACCGAGAAGGGCAGATCGATGATGGTGATGAGCAGCTGCCGACCGGGGAAGCGGAAACGGGCGATAGCCCAGGCCGCCGCAATCCCGAACAGCAGATTGAGTGGAACCG
Organism: Aeromonas sp. Lyrl_2; assembly: GCF_051948815.1. Lineage (NCBI taxonomy): Bacteria > Pseudomonadati > Pseudomonadota > Gammaproteobacteria > Aeromonadales > Aeromonadaceae > Aeromonas > Aeromonas sp. Lyrl_2. The sequence goes on along the minus strand of NZ_JAYJLJ010000018.1, from coordinate 34,828 downwards.
CACAGAGGGTCACCAACGCGGTGAGACCGAGGGCGCTCAGGGCATCCGGCTCGCTGATGGCGTGCCAGAAAAAAGCCAGCCCCGGCGTCAGCGCCTGAATAAAGACGGTGGCCAACGGCAGCAGCAACAGGGCGGCAAACCAGCCCAAACCGACCGTGATGAGCAGCCACTTGACCCACTGGGGTTCACGGATCACGACCGGTGCCTTGCGAGCGGGGGTCGCCTCTACAGAGGCCGCCTCAATGGCGATAGCAGATGAACTCATATCCGGCTCCCTCCGATGCGAGACCAGCTCCAGGCCTGCAACTTGTTGATTAGCAGTAACAAAATGAATGAGATCAGCAGCATCACCACTGCGATGGCGGAGGCACCGGCGTAGTCATACTCCTCCAGGTGGCTCATGATCATCAGCGGCGCGATTTCCGAGACCATCGGCAGGTTGCCGGCGATAAAGATGACGGAGCCGTACTCCCCCACCCCGCGGGCAAACGCCAGCGCGAAACCGGTGAGCAGGGCAGGCACCAGGGTCGGCCAGAGCACCCGCAGAAAGGTCTGCCAGCGATCGGCGCCGAGGCTGGCGGCGGCCTCCTCTTGCTCGGTTTCAGCCTCCCGCAGCACCGGCTGCAGGGTACGCACCACAAACGGCAATCCGATAAAGGTGAGTGCGATGACCACCCCGATAGGGTTGTAGGCGAGCTGGATGCCGAGCGGCGCCAGCAACTGGCCGATCCAGCCGTTGGGGGCGAAGATGGCGCACAGGGCGATGCCGGAAACGGCGGTCGGCATGGCGAATGGCAGGTCGATCAACGCATCCACCAGTCGACGACCGGGGAAGGTGTAGCGCACCAGGATCCAGGCCAGGATCAGGCCGAACAGGCTGTTGAGCAGCGCCGCGACAAAGGCCGCACCGAAGCTCAGGCGAAAGGAGGCGAGCACCCGGGGTGAACCGATCACCTGCCAGAACTCGGCGGCGGTCAGGTTGTTGATCGCAAACAGCACCAGGGCCGAGAGCGGCAACAGCACCAGCAGGCCCAGATAGAGCAGGCTGAACCCCAAGGTGGGGCCAAAACCGGGCAGGACAGAGTAAGAACCAAATCGCATAACACATCCATCTGTTATGAAGAATTTTCGATATGGTGATTCTGCGCACTCCCCTCATCGGCAACAAACATCAATTGCGACTTTGCTAATCACTTTTTTGTCTAACCGCAGAGTCACAAGGCTCTTGGCGCACTCCAAATAAAAAAGGTCTTTTATATAAATAAAAGACCTAAGAAATGGAGCAATACGGAGCGGAGCATTCAAAGAACGGGGGCATGGAGTAGCCAGCGAACAGCGCGCTCGCCAACCCTCCAACCACTTCACAGATACCTAGCGAAAGCCCAGTACGACCGGCCGGGGCGATGCGGTCTTGACCGGTGCCACCACCAGCTCACCACGGCGATAGAGAGCCCCCAGCAAATGCAGCCCTTGATGCCAGTCCCCATGACCGGACTGGGCATTGATATGGCCCGCCTCACCGGCATCGAACAGCGGTACCTGCCACTGGCGGCTCCAGTATTCGGCTCGCTCGAAGCTCATCCAGGGATCGTTGCGGCTGGCCACCAGCTGGGCCGACACCTGCAGCGGCCCGGCCAAGGCCTCATCCGCAATACCAAAACGGGCGGGATCGGCGGGCGCCACCAGAAAGATCGAGGCCACCTTCTTCGGCTGCAAGCGGGCCGCCGCGATGGCGGTCAGGGCGCCGAAAGAGTGGGCCACCAGATGAACCCGGCTGCGGCGACGTTTCAGCTTGCTCGCCAGCTTGGCACTCCAGACCCTGAGGTCCGGCTTGTCCCACGGTAGCCCGGTCATCCGCTGCCATTGGGGAAAATGATCGTGCCAGCGACTCTGCCAGTGATCCGGCCCACTGTTGTGCAGACCGGGAACCAGGAGGATCTTGTTCATCTTGGTGCTCCTATCGGCTGGCACAGGGGCCAGTTCAGTGATGGATAACGAAGCTATCAACGACCCGGCTGATAGATCTGGTCAAACAAACCACCCTGGGCGAAGTGTTTCTTCTGGGCTTTCTCCCAATCTCCTTCCAGATCCTTGACGGTAAAGAGGGCAAGCTGCGGGAACTGGGCTGCCGTCTCCTTCAGGATCTCCGGGTTGCTGGGGCGATAGTGATGTTTGGCGACGATATGTTGCCCCTCGTCAGAGTAGAGATAATCGAGATAGGCCTTGGCCACCGCTTCGGTACCGTGCTTCTTGGCCACCTTGTCCACCACCGCGACCGGCGGCTCCGCCAGAATGGAGACCGAAGGCACCACCAGCTCGAACTTGTCGCTGGCACCCGCCTGACCAAGCACCAGCAGGGCTTCGTTCTCCCACGCCAGCAGCACGTCACCGAGACCGCGCTCGGTAAAGCTAGTGGTGGCACCGCGGGCGCCTGAGTCCAGCACCTTCACGTTCTTGAAGAGATCGCCGACAAACTGCTTGGCCCCCTCTTCACTGCCGCTCTTCTTCAGGGCATAGCCCCAGGCGGCCAGATAGTTCCAGCGTGCCCCGCCGGAGGTCTTGGGGTTGGGAGTCACGATGGCGACATCCTTGCGCACCAGATCATCCCAATCCTTGATCTGCTTGGGATTGCCCTTGCGCACCAGGAAGACGATGGTGGATGTATAGGGCGAGGCGTTGTTGCCGAGGCGACTCTGCCAGTCGGCAGCGGTCAGCCCCGCCTTGGCGATGGCGTTGACATCGTAGGCCAGCGCCAGCGATACCACGTCGGCCTCCAGTCCATCCACCACAGCGCGGGCCTGCTTGCCGGAGCCACCGTGAGACTGGCTCACCACCACGTCGTCACCGGTTTTGGCCTTCCACTCCTTGGCAAACGCGGCGTTGTACTCCTGAAACAGCTCGCGGGTCGGATCGTAAGAGACGTTGAGCAGGCGGATCTCGGCGGCATTGGCCTGACCAAATGCCAGCAGAGAGAGCAGGGTCAGGGCGGTCATTCGCAGTTTCATGGTGATTCTCCATATCTTGTTGGGTTGAGAACAGCATGCCGTGGAGTTGTTATGCCCAGAAGAAAGAAATAACTCTTTGCTTATCTCTTTTGCTCATATCAGCTCAGCCACCCGCACCGGGAGCCAGACGCAGACTCTGTGAGCCATGCCCCTCTGGCCCCTTGCTCGCTGTGCCATCATGGGAACAAGGCAGGCAGATGACGAAAAGGAAGTCGTTATGTGGATCAATGCAGAACCGGTCAACGGTGCCCTGGTCTCGCTGGCCATCGGCCTCATCATCGGACTGGAACGGGGCTGGCAGGTGCGTCAGCTGGGGGACAACCAGCGCATCGCCGGGATGCGTACCTACGGCCTTATCGGCCTGCTCGGCGGGGTATGCGGTTTGCTGCTGCCCACCCTGGGCCCCTGGCTGCCGCTGCTCGGCCTGCTGGCGGTGGTGATCGGCTGCGGCCTCTCGGTCTGGCTGGCCCAGCGCTGGCAAGGGGAGTTTGGTCTCACCAGCTCGGTAGCCATGCTGCTCACCTATTTGCTGGGGCTGATGTCGGTACTGCTGAGCCCGAGCGAGGCGGTCGCCTGCGCCGTGCTGGCCGCCCTGTTGATGGGCTTGAAGGGACAGATCCAGCAGGGGATGCTGTTTCTCAGCGAAACCGAATTCCACGCCACCCTGCGCTTTCTGCTCATCTCGCTGGTACTGCTGCCGGTACTGCCCAACGAGGAGATGGGCCCCCTCGACGCCTTCAACCCCTTCAAGATCTGGTTGATGGTGGTGGTGATCGCCGGCATCTCGTTTTGTGGCCACTTCGCGGTTCGTCTGCTCGGCACTCGCGCCGGGCTGGTGCTCACCAGCATACTGGCGGGATTGGCCTCCTCCACCGCCCTCACCCTGCAGTTCGCCCGCCTCAACAAGGAACAAGGAGGGCTGGAGCGACTGCTGGCCACCGGCATCCTGCTGGCAGGGGCCACCATGTGGCTGCGGCTGCTGGTGCTGGTGCTGCTCATTCACAGCGAGCTGGCGATGCGCCTCGTCGCCCCCCTGTTGCTGCTGGCCACCACTGTCTACGGCTTTGCCTTCTGGTTCTGGCGCCAGCGCGAGGAGCTGACAGACGGCCCGGTGCAGCCGGAAACCAGCAACCCGCTCGATCTGGCCACCGCCATCAAATTCGGCCTGCTGCTGGCGCTGATCGGCTTTATGGCAACTCTGCTGCAAGACAAGGTAGGCAACTCGGGGGTCTATCTGCTGTCGCTGGTCTCGGGGATCACCGACGTGGACGCCATCACCTTGTCGCTCTCCCAGCTCTCCCACAAGGAGCTGGCGCTGGAGGTGGCGGCCCGCGGCATCCTGCTCGCCGGTTTGATCAACTCGCTGGTGAAGGGGTTGCTGGCCCTCGGCATCGGCGGTCGCAGTCTGGGGCTGCGGGTGCTGCTCCCCTACTTCGTCTCGGCCCTGCTGATCCTGCCCCTCGTCTGGCCAGCAGGTTGACGGGGATCACCTGCAACAAGTGACAGACTGACGGCGCCCCTGACAGTCACGTATACTGCCTGCTCTTGCTGCATGGGGAGGTAGCAATGGCGAGCGACTGGGACAAGGTACTGGCAGGCGGGGCACTGGATAGCCAGAGCGAGGAGATAGCCAACGACCGGATCCGCGGTCAGGCGCTGCTGGCCCGGCTCAATGGTTCACCTGCAGGCGATGGCCCTCTGCGCCAGCAGATCTGCCGCGAGCTCTTTGGCCACTGCCCCGACTCCTGCTGGATCAGCACGCCGTTCACCTGCGAGTTTGGTCGCAACATTCATATCGGCGAGAAGACCTTCTTCAACTTCAACATCACCGTTCTCGACGTGGGTGAAGTGCACATCGGCAGCCATGTGCTGCTGGCCCCCAACGTGCAGATCTACACCGCCACCCACACCATGAACTATCTGGAGCGACGCAACTGGACCGCCTACAACAAGCCGGTGCGGATCGGCGATGACTGCTGGATCGGCGGTGGTGCCATCATCTGCCCCGGCGTCACCATAGGGCCTCGCTCTATCATTGGCGCCGGCGCCGTGGTCACCCGCGACATCCCGGCCGACTCGGTGGCGGTGGGCAATCCGGCCAGGGTGATCCGCACCCTCAAGCAGGATGAGGAGCGCTGCTGGGAGTTGGCCCAATGATGGCGCTGGCGCTGCTGCCACTGGGCGCCGCTCTCTGGCTCGGCCTAGGCGAACAGCAGTGGTGGCCGCTGGCCGCACTGCTGACCATGAGTCTGCTGACGGTGGCAGCCTACGCCTGGGACAAGCGGCAGGCGGTGCGGGGCGAGTGGCGCATTCCCGAATCGAGGCTCCATCTGCTGGAGCTGTGCGGCGGCTGGCCGGGGGCGCTGGTTGCCCGCCAGTGGCTGCGGCACAAGACCCAGAAGCGCAGCTACCGGCTGGTCTTCTGGTTTATCGTGCTGCTGCACCTCACCCTGTGGGGACTCTGGCTTGGCCGCCCCCTCTGGCAGCAATAGCCACCCGAGTAACAAAATTGTGGCTTGACCGCCCGCTCCGGCAGCAATAGCCAACTGCATCACAAAGGCGAAACGGGACCCATTGCGGCCGCCCGGCGGCTGTGAGAAAACAGAGCAGATCTCATCAGCGTTTTCGCCGTTTATGACGACCATATTGATATCGACAAGGAGTCGTGACATGACCATGTGGACAGGCATAGTCCTGATCGTATTTATCAGCCTATTGTTCGGATATCTCGGCAAGCGGGCCCGCTATCAGATGGGGGATGCTCGCATCACGGATCGCCTCGGCAAGCAGGATCTGGTCATCCGGGAGCTACAGGAGCGGATCGCCAATCTGGAGGCGATCGTCATCGAAGAGGAGAAGCGGCGCCCGTTTCGGGAGCTGTGATTTTTCGCCATCAGGCGTCAGATAACCAAAATTCAAATCAAAGAAAGAGGGCTGCATGATGCAGCCCTCTCTTGTTTGAACTGCTTCAGATTGCCAACGGCAGCAACTCGGCATAGTCGCGGATCGCCGGAAAAGCGGTGATGCTCTGCTCCGGCTTGCAGCTATCCGGATTCTGGATCGCCAGCTGATAGCCGATGCCATAGTCGGCGGCAGCCCGCAGGATCCGCTCGCTGTCATCCACAAACAGGGTACGGGCCGGATCGAACGCCAGCCGCTCGGCCAGTGCCTGCCAGCAGTGCTGGCTCTCCTTCGACCAGCCCAGCTCGTGGGTACTCACCATCAGATCCAGATGCTCGGCAAGACCGAGCTGCGCATCCTTCACCGACAGGCTGGCGGGGTGGGCATTGGTGAGAAGCACCAGCTGCTTGCCCGCGGCGCGCAGCGCGGCCAGAAAGGGGATGGCGTGGGGACGCCACTGGATCTTCGCCAGCAGCTCCTGCTTGAGGGCACGAATATCGAGCCCCAGGGTCTCGCTCCAGTAATCTACGCAATACCAGTTGAGGGTGCCGTTGACGGCGTGATAGTGGACGTCGATCTGAGCTTTGGCTTCATCCAGTGGCAGCCCGAGCCGCTCGGCGTAACGCTCCGGCACCAACTGCTGCCAGAGGTGGTTGTCAAAATGCAGATCGATCAGGGTGCCATCCATATCGAGCAAGACGGTGTCTATCTGGTGCCAAGGCAAGGTGGTGGAGCAGGAGTGTGGCATCGGGCCTCTTGATCGCGGATCTCGGAAAACGGGGCGGCAGTATAACGGATTTTTCCTCCCCCTTTGCCATCCCTGGCCCGTGGTGTTCGGTGTGAGAGTCGTTTACTCTTGAAGCACGATTTTTTAACGAGCAGCCAGCGTCCGATGAGCGACCCCCACAAGAGCAAACCCGAGCACATCTCAGCCGACCAACTGGATCACCCCAAGAGCAAGCCGGAGATCCTCAAGGCCGATATCGTGGCCGAGAGCCGACTGTTCAAGGTGGAATCGCTACACCTCAAATTCTCCAATGGCGAAGAGCGGGTCTACGAGCGGATGCGCGGCGGCAACCGGGGCGCCGTCATGGTGGTGCCGCTGTTCGATGCCCACACCCTGCTGCTGGTGCGCGAGTATGCCGCCGGCACCCACTCCTACGAGCTGGGCTTTCCCAAAGGGCTGATCGACCCGGGCGAAGATGCCTTCGAGGCGGGTAACCGGGAATTGATGGAAGAGGCGGGCTTTGGCGCCAACAGCCTGACCTTGCTCAAGCAGGTGTCGCTGGCGCCCGGTTACTTCTCCAGCCGGATGGATATCCTGCTGGCCCGGGATCTCTTCCCCGAGCAGCGGATCGGCGACGAGCCCGAACCGCTGGAGGTGATCCCCTGGCCGCTAAACCGGATAGACGAATTGCTGGCACGACCCGACTTCACCGAGTCGCGCAGCATCAGTGCCCTGCTCCTGGCCCAGAAGTGGCTGGCGGAGCAGGCAAAGTAGCCCGCAGACGGGCAGTTAACAGACAGAGGATAACGAGATGCAGGAGTTGTTGGCCTGGGTGCCGGGGGTCAAGGAGATTGCCCGCGAAGCCGGAAGGATCCTTCACGACATCTATCACGGCGGTCAGTTCGAGCGTCAGCTGAAGGAGGATGCGACCCCGGTCACCAGTGCCGATCTTGCTGCCGATGCCTACCTCAAACAGGCGCTCTCGGCGCTCACCCCCCATGTGCCGGTGCTGACCGAAGAGGCGGCCGACATCCCCTTCAGCCAGCGATCCAACTGGCGGCAATACTGGCTGGTGGATCCCCTCGACGGCACTGGCGAATTTATCGCGGGCAGCGGCGACTTCGCCACCCTGATCGCCCTGGTGCGGGACAATGTGCCGGTGCTCGGGGTCATCTATGCTCCCGAGTCCAACGTGCTCTACTGGGCGGTGCGCGGCTACGGCGCCTTCAAGGAGGTGAATGGCGAGGTGTTGCCCATCAGCGCCATGCACCACGAGCATGACCAGCCTGACTCGCTGGTGGTGGCCATCAGCCGCCGCCAGAAGCTGGAGAAGCTCACCCGCCGTCTCAACCCGGCCATCAACTACGAGCTGATCCCGCTCGGCTCCAGCTCCCTCAAATCCTGTCTGGTGGCGGAAGGGGCGGCCGATTGCTACGTGCGGCTCGGCCCCACCGGCGAGTGGGACACTGCCGCCGCCCAGTGCATCGTCGAGGCGGCTGGTGGCCGCATCCTCAGCCTGGCGTTGCAGCCACTCAGCTACAACGAAACCGAGTCGCTGGAGAACCCGGACTTTATCGTGATGGGGGATCCGGATCTCGCCTGGGGCAACATTCTGGCCCACTAGGCCGATAGCGATATCATCACACCAGACAAGCAGGCGGCCCGATGGCCGCCTGCTTTTTCAGAGAAGTTACCCCGGGTAATGGCCGGAGTGATCCGCTGGTCAAGGCGCTCTTGAACAGCGTTATACGCTGGCAAAGCGGCAAAATGACAGTGAAACATCACAGTCGGTCGGCGAGAAATGGTGCGATTTTTCACGTAATTCTGAAAACACCTGATTAGTCAAAATAAAAAAACGAGCGAAGATCAAATTTTGGTTTTATATTTCACAAAAATCACCATTGTCAGTTTTGTTGCATTCTGTGACCCAGATTCCATTCCCAATCTCGCTGGCTAAACCCCGCAATGGCAGTGATATGTTTCAGTCTCGCCTTTTGAGAATTAAATCCCGATAAACCACAATAAACTCAGATTAAAACACTAACAAAAAGTGAATTAGTAATGAGTTTATCTGTAGAGGCTACCAAGGAGCTATCCGGTTCCTGCTCCACCACTGCCAGCACCACCCGCTGGCGCCGTCACGACACCCACTGGGTTATCAGCCTGTTTGGCACCGCCGTTGGCGCCGGTATCCTGTTCCTGCCCATCAATCTGGGTCTGGGCGGCATCTGGCCTCTCGTCATCGTCGCGGTACTGGCAGGCCCCATGACCTTCCTCGCCCACCGCGGGCTGGCGCGCTTCGTGCTCTCCTCGTCACGCCCCCACGCCGACTTCACCGAAGTCGCGGAGGAGCATTTCGGCAAGATGGCCGGTCGCCTCATCTCGGCGCTCTATTTCCTCTCCATCTTCCCGATCCTGCTCATCTACGGGGTCGGGCTGACCAACACGGTGGAGAGCTTTATGGTCAACCAGCTCGGCATGGCAACCCCGGATCGGGTGATGCTCTCCGGCGTACTGGTATTCGCCATGATCGCCGTGATGCTGGCGGGTGAGAAAGCGATGCTGCGCGCCTTCGCCTTTATGGTCTATCCGCTGGCGGCCATTCTGGCGGCCCTCTCCTGCTATCTGATCCCTCAGTGGCAATGGCCGGAAGTGACGGCGTTTGAAGGGGTCAGCTTCCTCAATACTGTCTGGCTGGCGCTGCCAGTGACCGTGTTCGCCTTCAGCCACGCCGCCGCCATCTCCGGTTTTGCCAACGTGCAGCGTCGTGAATATGGCGAACAGGCAGAAGCCAAGAGCGGCCTGATCCTGCGCAACACCACAGTGATGCTGGTGGGCTTCGTGCTGTTCTTCGTCTTCTCCTGCGTGCTGAGCCTCTCGCCAGCCCAGCTGGCCGAAGCCAAGGCCCAGAACGTCTCTGTGCTCTCCTATCTCGCCAACATCACCGACAACCCGGTGATCGTGACTCTGGGGCCGCTCATCGCCTTTATCGCCATCAGCTCCTCCTTCCTCGGCCACTTCCTCGGTGCCCGCGAAAGCCTCAAAAGCCTGATCGCCAAGCCCACCGGCCTGCCGCAGGCCAAGGCGGACAAGGTCGGCATCGCCCTGATGTTCTTCTCTATCTGGGGTGCCGCCGTCATCAACCCGGGCATTCTGGGGCTGATGGAAACCCTCTCCGGCCCGGTCATCGCCATGATCCTGTTTATCATGCCGGTCATTGCCATCTACAAGGTGGAGGCGCTGGCCCGCTTCCGTCACGGCTGGACCAACGGCTTTATCCTGCTGACCGGCTCGCTGGCAGTATCGGCGCTGATCTTCAGCCTGTTGAAGTAACGACTCGCAGCAGAAAACAAAAAAGAGAGGCGACCCTGGGGTCGCCTCTCTTGTCTCTGTTCGGGTATGAATTCAGCCCAGCTTGGCGCCGTTCTCCACCGCCCGCTCGGGGATAGCCATCACCACGGCGCCATCCGGCCGGTAGAAACCGGTCAGCAGAAACTCCGACTGAAACGGGCCGATCTGCTTGGTCGGGAAGTTGACTACGGCGATGATCTGGCGGCCCACCAGCTGCTCTGGCTGGTAGAGCGCGGTGATCTGGGCACTGCTCTTGCGAATCCCCAGTTCGGGGCCAAAATCCGCCCACACCTTGTAGGCCGGTTTACGTGCCTCGGGGAACGGCTCGACCCGCACCAGGGTGCCCACCCGGAGCTCCACCATCTCGAAATCCTGCCAGCTAATCGTCTCCATTTCGGCCCCTGTTTATCGTGCACCTTGCATGACCCGCAGCATGGCCCAAAGAGAGCATCCCGTCTTCGGCGATCAGCCGTTTCGTTACGGCAGGCGGCCGTTTTGTTGGCGCCAGAGGGACGGAGTGAGCCCGCTCTCGGCCAGGAAGCGCTCGCTGAAGGCCCCCTGATTCTGGTAACCGCAGCGGCTGGCAATCTCGCCAACGGGCAGTGGTGTACCGGCAAGCAGGGTACGCGCCAGCGCCATGCGCCGACTGCGAATGTAGTGGGAGACGCTCACCCCCAGCTGCTGGCGAAAGGCGAGCTTGAACTGGCTCTGGCCAAGGCAGGCGATGGCGGCGAGTTGCTGATTGGTCAGCGGGGCGGCGAGGTTGGCATCGATATGGCGTTGCACCTTGAGGATGCGGGCGGCAAGGCGCGGCGTGGCAGTGCTCTGCATCCCCTGCCCTTCAGCCAGCAGAGAGAGCCACACCTGCTCCATGCCCGCCACCTGCCGCCCTTCGGCCACCATGCGGTGCAGAAAAGCGAGGTAGTGACGCTGGGGTTCATCCAGCTCGATAAAGGAGCGGGCTGCCAGATCGCCGGGCAGCCAGTCGCTCTCCTGCACCAGAAACGAAAGCGCCGGATCGGCGGCGTAGTCGTGTCGCTCGCCGGGAGCGATGATGCAAGCAGAACCGGGGGCAAGCCGGCGCCCCCGGCCCTGCACCTCGATCTCGAGGGGGCCGTCGAGGGGGATCACCAGCTGGGCAAAGTCGTGACTATGACTACAGACGTGGTGGTGATAGTGACGCAGGCTGAAACGGGACATGGCAGATAGCAATGACGCGGCCAGGGCCGCGTCATTGGGGGTTATTCCTTGTCGAAATCTTCGATCTCTTTGCCCAGCGCTTCCATGATGGCGCGCGCTTCGGCAGGGACGCTGTCCGGATGATCCTTGCGCAGGTCTTCGTCGCAAGGGAGCGGCTGGCCGGTGAAAGCGTGCAGGAAGGCTTCACAGAGCAGCTCGCTGTTGGTCGCATGACGCAGGTTGTTCACCTGACGGCGGGTGCGCTCATCGGTCAACACTTTCAACACCTTGAGCGGGATCGAGACGGTAATCTTCTTGACCTGTTCGCTCTTCTTACCGTGTTCCGCGTAGGGGCTGACGTAGTCGCCGTTCCACTCTGTTCCCATGACTCACCTGTTCTCATTTAGCCGTGAGCGCGGATTTTAACCCTTAAGGAAATTAATGGCAATCCAACAGCAAAGCCATTTAGACGTCTGGAAGTATTGACGGCCTTTTTAAGCTGGCGTAGTGTGGTTCATCATGATGCCAGCATTGGCACGATTGCGTGTGGCAAAAGCAGCGTGGCAGGAAGAGCGGCCACCGTCCAGAGAGATCAAGGAGAGAAACATGACCCACAAGGCCACCCTGGCGGTTCGCACCGGGATTGAGACAGACCAGCAACACGGTGCCGTGGTGCCGCCTATCTACCTCTCCAGCAACTACACCTTTGCCGACTTTGGCGAGCCCCGTCAATACGATTATGCCCGCTCCGGCAATCCGACCCGCACCAATCTGGCGGACGCGCTGGCGGCGTTGGAAGGGGGCGCAGGCGCCGTGGTTACCGGCACCGGCATGGGGGCCGTCCATCTGGTCACCACAGCACTGCTCAAGGCGGGGGATCTGCTGATCGCCCCCCACGACTGCTACGGCGGCACCTGGCGCCTGTTCGAGTATCTGGCTGCCAAGGGCCACTACCGGGTGCAATTTGTCGATCAGGGAGACGAGGCCGCTCTGGCCGCCGCGCTGGCGCAAAAGCCTGCACTGGTATGGGTCGAGACCCCCTCCAACCCGTTGCTGCGGGTGGTGGATATCCGCGCCATTGCCAGCGCCGCCCACGAGGTGGGTGCGCAGGTGGTGGTGGACAACACCTTCCTCTCCCCTCTGCTGCAACAGCCGCTCGTACTTGGAGCTGACGTGGTGGTGCACTCCACCACCAAGTACATCAACGGTCACTCAGACGTGGTGGGCGGAGTGGCGATTGCCAAGGAGGCAGCACTGGCCGAGTCGCTGGTGTGGTGGGCCAACTGTCTGGGGCTCACCTCCGGGGCGTTCGACTCCTACCTCACCCTGCGCGGCCTGCGCACTCTGGCCCCCAGATTGCGCACCCATCAGGAGAACACCGATCGCATCCTCACCTTCCTGCAACAGCAGCCGCTGGTGAAACGCATCTATCACCCCAGCCTGCCGAGCCATCCGGGCCACGATATTGCGCGCCGTCAACAGTCCGGCTTTGGCGCCATGCTAAGTTTTGAACTCGATTGCAGCGAGACAGGCATTCGCGCCTTTCTCGCGGCCCTCACCCTCTTCTCGGTGGCCGAGTCCCTCGGTGGGGTGGAGAGTCTGGTGGCCCATCCGGCCAGCATGACCCACAGGGCCATGACCCCGGCGGCGCAGCAGGCAGCAGGCATCAGCAGCCAGCTACTGCGGTTGTCGGTCGGTATTGAACACGGTGAAGACCTGGTGGCCGACCTGGCTCAGGCTTTTGAACAGGCGCAGCAGGCAGAACAGGTAGCGAAGTAATGGAACAGCAGCAACAAGGAGAGATCGCGGTGGCAGCAGAAGCAGGATTGAAGCGACGTCACGTCCACAAATTTGGTGGCAGCAGTCTGGCGGATCCGGTCTGTTATCGCCGGGTCGCCAGCATCGTTGAACAACAGGTGGGCGGGGATGAACTGATCGTGGTCTCCGCCGCCGGCAAGACCACCAACCGGCTGATCCAGCTGGTGGAGCTGGCCGAAGCGGGGGACGAAGCCGCCGGTGAAGCCATCTCGGCCCTGCAGGCCTATCAGCAGAGCCTGATCGACGGCCTGCTGGAGGGTGAACTGCAGCTCGATCTGAGCAAGCAGCTGGCCGACGACATGCAACTGATAGCCAAAACGTTGGAGGGACAGTTTGATCGCTTCGCCCGCAACGGCCTGCTCGCTTTTGGCGAAGTGTGGTCGGCGCGCCTGCTGGCGGCCCTGCTCACCAGCCGAGGCGACAAGGCTATCTGGCTCGATGCCCGCAGCTTCCTGCGCGCCGAGGATGGCGCTCTGGTCAAGGTAGATACTGCGCTCTCCAGCGAACTGCTCAAGGCGCGACTGGCGGAGCATGCCGGTCGCATCGTGGTGACCGGCTTTATCGCCGCCGACATGGAGGGGCGCTCCCTGCTGCTCGGCCGCAATGGATCCGACTACAGCGCCAGCCTGTTGGCGCTGCTGGCGGACGGCGAATCCACCACCATCTGGAGCGACGTGGCCGGGGTCTACAGCGCCGACCCGCGTCGGGTGAAAGAAGCGCGTCTGCTGGAGCGCCTCAGCCTCGCCGAAGCCAACGAGCTGGCCCGTCTTGGCTCCTCGGTGCTGCATTCGCGCACCCTGCAACCTGTGGCCGACAGCCGCCAACGCCTCACCCTGCGCTGCAGCTACAACCCGGACGAGGGCTGCACCCATATCCTGCGCCGCGCCCCCCGCTCCGGCGGCGCCCGCATCGTCTCCTCGGTGGATCAGATCGCCCTCATCGAGCTGAAGGTGCTGCCGCAAACCAACTACGAGCAGACGGTGGCCACCATCGAGGCCCATCTGGCTCGTCACCGTCTCAACCCGCTCACCCTGCAGCGCCAGCCGGATCGCCGGATCCTGCGCCTCGCCTACACCCTCGAGGTGGCACAAGGCGCCTTCGAGCTGCTGCGCGATTTCCAGCTGCAAGGGAGCTTCACCGGCCTCATTCAGAAAGAGGGGTACAGTCTGGTAGCGCTGGTCGGCGCCGGTGTCACCGACAACGCAGAACAGTGCCATCGCTTCTATCAGCTGCTGGCAGATCAACCGCTGGAGTTCGTACAGGTGGCCCGAGATGGCCTGAGTCTGGTGGCCGTGCTGCGTCAGGTAGTGCTGGAGCCACTGCTCATCGCCCTGCACAGCGCCCTCTTCAGCCGCCCGACCCGGGTCGGACTGGTGGTGTTCGGCAAGGGCAATATCGGCGGCCACTGGCTGAGCCTCTACGCCCGTGAAAAGGCACGGCTGGAACATGAGCTCAATCTGGCGCTCACCCTCTACGGGGTGTTCAGCTCGGAAGGGGGTCTGCTGGATGAAGAGGGACTCAACCCCCTCAAGGTACAGGACAACTTCAATCCCAAACCGCTGATCTGGCCGGAGCTGCTCTCCCAACTTGAGCAGCACGGCTTCGATGCGCTGATTGCGCTGGACATGACCGCCAGCGAAACGGTGAGCCGCTACTATCCGGATTTTGCCCAGCTCGGCATTCATATCATCGCCGCCAACAAGTTTGCCGGTGCCGCCGACAGCGAGTTCTACCAGCGCATCAAGCAGACCTGTCGCGACCATCAGGTGCAGTGGCGCTACAACGCCACCGTGGGCGCCGGGCTGCCAATCCAGTCCAGCATCCAGATGCTGCGTCAGAGCGGCGACCGCATTCAGGGGGTCTCCGGCATCTTCTCCGGCACCCTCTCCTGGCTGTTCCAGCAGTATGACGGCACTCGCCCCTTCTCCGAGCTGGTGGACGAAGCATGGCAACACGGCCTGACCGAGCCGGATCCCCGCGAGGATCTCTCCGGTCAGGATGTACGGCGCAAGCTGCTTATTCTGGCGCGGGAAGCTGGCTTTGAGCTCGACTCCGCCGATATCGAGCTGGAGAATCTGGTGCCCGTCCCGCTGCGCAAGGTGACCGCCGATCAGTTCATGGACAGACTGAAAGAGCTGGATGGCCCGATCCAGACCGCCTTCGAAGGGGCCAAGCGCCTCGGCAAGGTGCTGCGCTACGTGGCACGCTTCGAGCATGACGGCAAGGCGCGGGTCGGACTGGAGTCGCTGGAGCCCCACCACCCGTTTGCCAACCTCTTGCCGTGCGACAACATCTTCGCCATCGAGAGCGACAGCTACCGCACCAACCCGCTGGTGATCCAGGGGCCGGGGGCAGGCCGGGAAGTGACCGCCGCCGCTATCCAGTACGATCTGTGGCAGATCTGCGCCAGCCTCTAAGGCTGATATGCAAAGGGAGCAGCACTCAGCTCCCGCGCACAATAAAAAAGCCCGAGTCGATGACTCGGGCTTTTTGCTGAATGCCGCTTCGATTAGGAGAAGCAGGCCTGCAGCACGTAGAAGATAGCGATAGCCAGGATGGCACCGGCAGGCAGGGTGATGATCCAGGAGACCACGATGTTGCGCAGTACCCCCAGGTTCAGCGCCGCAATACCGCGCGCCAGGCCAACACCCATCACAGCACCGACCAGGGTTTGGGTGGTGGAGATGGGCAGACCGGTGCCGGAGGCAATCACCACGGTCGCGGCAGTGGCCAGCTGGGCAGCAAAACCACGGCTCGGGGTCAGGTGAGTGATGCCGGTACCGACCGTCGCCATCACTTTCTCGCCCATGGTCGCCAGACCGATCACGATACCGATACCGCCCAGCGGCAGGATCCACCAGGCAATGGCTGCCTGACTGGAAATCTCGCCACCGGAAGCCACGATAGAGGCCACCGCAGAGAGCGGGCCGATGGCGTTGGCCACATCGTTGGAGCCGTGGGCAAAGGCCATGGCACAGGCGGTGATCACCATCAGGATGCCAAACACCTTCTCCACGTTGGCGAAGTGCATCTTGCTGTCATCCTGCGGGTTGTACTTCTGGCCGCGAATGTAGATCCAGCCGGCAAACGCCACTGCGATGGAGATGGCGATGGAGAGCAGAATGCCCTCGCCATCGCTCAGGTGCAGACCAACGTGGGTCAGCCCCTTCTTGATGGTCACCAGACAGATAACCAGCGCAGTCAGGAACATGTAGAACGGCACATAGCGCTTGGCGTTGTTCAGGGGATCATCGGTGTTGAAGATAAGCTTCTGCACGCTGATGAACATGAAGTAGGCGATGACACCTGAGATGGCCGGGGTGATGACCCAGGAGCCGACGATGCCGCCAAACTTGCTCCACTGCACCGCTTCCGGGCCAATGCTCACCACAGCGAAACCGACGATGGCGCCGATGATTGAGTGAGTGGTGGAGACGGGCCAGCCGAAGTAGGAGGCGAGGATCAACCAGGCGCCCGCCGCCAGCAGGGAGGCGATCATGCCGAGCACCAGCAGATCCGGCGTATCGGCAAAGGCGTTGCTGTCGATGATACCGTTACGGATGGTGGCCGTCACTTCGCCACCGGCCAGATAGGCACCGGCAAATTCGAAGATCATGGCAATGATGATCGCCTGACGGATGGTCAGGGATTTCGTGCCGACCGATGTCCCCATGGCGTTGGCAACGTCGTTCGCGCCAATACCCCAAGCCATCAAAAAGCCGAACAAGGCCGCCACGAGCACCAGAGTGGTGCCGTAATTCGCGATAATGTCCATTAGTAGTGTTTACCCAGTCAGTCGATTACGAACGAGCCAGCATCAGTTCCAGACGGGCGCCTACGCGCTCGGCCTGATCTGCCAGGTCACCTACCCATTCGAGGATCTTGTAAAGGAACATCACATCGATCGGATTGTAATTGTGCTCAACCGCTTGCAGCTGTTGGCGCAGTCCGATCTGCATGGTGTCTGTATCGTCCTCGATCAGATCCAGCTGGTGGATCATCTCGGCAACCATTTCCACTTCCCGTCCTTTGAAGCCGGTCTCGAGCAGCTCGTCGAGCTCCCCGATCGCTTTCTCGGCCTGAGCGGTCGCATCAATACAACGTTTGAGGTAAGCCATGAAATCCGTCCGCATTTCGGCGGGGAACTCCATGCGACGGCCAAGCATGCGGCCGGAGATATCCTTGGCACGGTTGGCAATCTTGTCTTGCTGGGTCAACAGCTCCAGCAGGTCGGTACGTGCAACCGGCAGGAACAGGCCGCGAGGCAGTTTCAGACGGATTTCACGCTTGAGGGTATCAGCCTCTTTTTCCAGTTGGGCGATCTGCTGCCGGATCTTCTCGGCATCTTCCCAACGGTCTTCGGCAACGGCGTCAAAGAAGGGAACCAACTGCTGGGAGCACTGGTGAACCTTGACGATATGCTTCTGCAGCGGCTTGATGGGGGACTTGGCAAAAAGCCCCAAAATAGTATTTACTGGCATGGCCAAACCTGTGTCGGTGAAAAAACACTCGATACGATTTTATGAGGCGCGCATGGTAACCGAACTGCGCCCTCAATTAAACCGCGAATTAATCTAGTCGTCTCGCGGGCATTATATCCCCGCGACCCGAATCCTGCCCCCCAAAGTTGCCTGCCAGCCCGGAATGACTATGCAAACTGAGATCGAGATAAAGTTTTTTGTCGCCAGCGACATTCAACCCGAGTTATCCAACCTGCTGAATTCTCTTGAGATTAAAGAATCGTCACAACAGCAGCTCGGCAACGTCTATTTCGATACGCCGACCTTGGCTCTGCGCCAACTGGATATGGGGTTGCGCATTCGCCGCTGCGACGCCTTCGCTGAACAGACCATCAAATGCCGCGGTCAGGTGGTGGGCGGCCTGCACGCCAGACCCGAGTACAACACCCCCGTGAGCGGCGATCTGCCGACCCTCTCGGCCTTTCCCGATGAGATTTGGCAGACTCTGACCGAGCGCGACCACATTCAGCAACAGCTGGTCGCTCAGTTTCGTACCGACTTCCTGCGCCGCCATTGGCTGATCGCCTTCGAGGGGGCCGAGATTGAGCTGGCCTGGGATCAGGGAAAGATAGTCGGCAGTCAGGGCAGCACCACCATCAACGAGCTGGAACTGGAGCTCAAATCCGGCGACACCGCGGCGCTGTTTGCGCTGGCCCGGCGCCTCGCCAGGATCGGCGGGCTGCGCCTTGGCGCCCAATCCAAGGCCCAGCGTGGCTATCGACTGGCTGGTCTTGGCAAACCGCTGGCCCTGCAGGCGCTGGTCGAGCATGAAGGTATGGATGGCATAACGGGGGTAAGCGAGGGGCTGCGTCACTGGCAGCATCACGAGCAGCTCTGGCTGGAGCATCCTCAGGATAAAGGCATTCAACAGCAGGCACTCGCGGCCCTGTGCCAGGGGATCGATCTGGTCGCCCGCAGTGCGGCCGCGCTGCCACAACCCGCACCTTGGCTGCCAGCATTGACCAACCTGCAAGCCCATCTGCAAGCCCAGTCGGGCGAGCAAAACGAGTGGCCTACCGAGCTTGCCGATCTCTTCCTCTATCCGGTGTATGTCGAGTTGCAGCTGGCCATCGCCGCATGGCTGCATCACGCAGCCTGAGTGGGGCGATGTCGTAAATAAAGGCCTGAAACAAAAGCTGAAAACAAAACGGGTGAGCCTTGGCTCACCCGTTTTGCACTACAGCAGGTTGAGCTGCTGCATGGCGCTGCGAATGCGCTCGCGGGTCGCTTCCGACAGCGGCATCACTGGCAGGCGACACTCCTCGCTGCAGAAACCGAGCAGGGAAGCGGCATATTTGGCACCGGCCGGGCTCGGCTCGGCAAACATCGCCTGATGGAGCGGAATGAGCTGGTCTTGCAGCTCACGCGCTTCTTGCCACTTGCCAGCCAGCGTGAGGTTCTGCACCTCGGCCACCAGCTTGGGGGCCACGTTGGCGGTCACCGAGATACAGCCCTGACCACCGCCGATGTTGTAGGCCACAGCAGTGGCATCTTCACCGGATAGCCAGGCGAAGGGCTTTTTGATCAGCTGGCGCTCGGTCCAGGGGCGCGCCAGATCGCCGGTAGCATCTTTCACCCCGGCAATACGCGGCAGCTCGGCCAGACGGGCCAGGGTCGCCGGTTGCACGTCAACGATGGCGCGCGGCGGAATGTTGTAGACGATGATCGGCTTGGCGGTGGCATCGTGTACCGCCTTGAAGTGGTGGTAGAGCCCCTCCTGATTGGGGCGGTTGTAGTAACCGGCCACATGCAAGGTGGCATCTGCGCCCACCCGCTCTGCATGGAGGGTGTACTCGATGGCCTCGACCGGATTGTTGGAGCCCGCTCCGGCAATCACCGGAATACGGCCAGCGACCTGTTTGACCACCAGCTCCACCACCCGGCAGTGCTCGTCGTGGGTCAGGGTCGGGCTCTCCCCCGTGGTCCCCACCGGCACAATGCCGTGAGTACCCTGCTCGATATGCCACTCAACCAGACGCAGCAGCGCCTCTTCATCCAGCTTTCCCTGTCGAAACGGGGTGATCAACGCAACGATTGAACCTTGAAACATGGGATCTCCTTCTCCTAAATGACGCGCATATGGCAATAAAAAACCCCGGTACGATGTGCGCAACCGGGGTTTGAAGCTTCTCAGGGATGAGAGGTTACGCGCGAACGTCGGCAGGCCCGAATTTCAGGCTTTTTTTGTGCTTTCGTTTCAACCCGTTGAACCGCATTTCGTCATCTCTGGTCAAAAAATGGTGTCTGGGCATATTTCGGGAACACGGCATAAATGTCAAGGCGAAAGGGGCTATGTATAATGGCCGCCCAAAATTGCGTGGAGAGACCCGATGAGCAGCCCTATCAGTGCCGTCAGCCAGATGCTGGAACGAAACCAAGCCCTCTTTGTCGGCAAGCGGCTACTTGTCTGCGGCGCGCTGGAGGATGACTACCCCCGCCAGCTGGCGAGCCTGGCCCGGACCCTGACCGTCTTTACCACCGATTACTGCTACTACCGCAGCCAGCAGGCCGCCCTCGGCGAGGCTATCCTGTTCGACCACCAGCTTGGTGGAGCCCCGCGCTTCGATGCCCTGTTGCTGCTGATGCCCAAGGCCAAGGCCGAGGCACAATATCTGCTGGCCATGATGACCCCCTTGCTGGAAGCGGGTGCCGATCTGTTCCTCGCCGGTGAAAACCGCGGCGGCATCAATGGCGCCGACAAGCTGCTGGCCCCCTATGGCGAAAAGCCGATCAAGCGCGATTCGGCCCGCCGCTGCTCGCTCTATCACGGTGAGCTGAGCAAACCGGTCGCCCCGTTCGATCTGGATAGCTGGTTTGGCCGCTATCAGTGCAAGGCCGGTGATACCGAGCTGACCGTGCTGGCGCTGCCCGGCGTCTTCAGCGCCGCCGAGCTGGATCTGGGCACCCAGATGCTGCTGGCCGCCGTGCCGCCGATGAAGGGCGAGCTGCTCGATTTCGGTTGTGGCGCCGGAGTGATTGGGTCTGTGCTGGCCAAGCGCAATCCGGATCTGCAGGTCAACATGGTGGATATCAGCGCGCTGGCGCTCGAATCGAGCCGCCGCACCCTGGCGATCAACGGTCTGCAGGGCAAGGTCACCGCTTCCGATGTCTACTCGGATGTCTCCACCCGTTTCCAGCACATCGTCTCCAACCCGCCATTCCATGCGGGTCTCAAAACCTTCTATGCAGCAACCGAGCAGTTCCTGGCCAAGGCGCCGGAATTTTTGCTGCCAAATGGTTCGCTGGCCATTGTTGCCAACGCCTTCTTGCGCTACCAGCCTATACTGGAGACACACTTCAAACGGACTGAAGTGATCAGCAGTGATGCCAAATTCAAGGTCTATCTGAGCAAAGTGTAATTAAGTGTAAGCAGTACAAGAAAACAGCTAGAGAGCCCCATACGGGATCTGGTAAGGTACTAAGAGCACGATAAAAACCACCCCTTTAGGGGTGTTTTTATGCCGAGTTTTGAAAACCTTTTCATGTTGTTCATTCAGGGAGAGAAATACGATGGCAGGCATATTGACCATGATCCTGGCTGGTGGCGAAGGTACTCGCCTGCAGCCTCTGACCACTACCCGCAGCAAGCCTTCCGTCCCCTTTGGTGGCAGCTACCGGCTGATCGACTTTGTCCTCAACAACTTCGTCAACGCCGACTTTCTGCGCATCTATGTACTGACCCAATTCAAATCCCAGTCCCTCTACCTGCACATGAAGAAGGGCTGGAATATCGTCGGCATCACCGACCGCTTTATCGATCCCATCCCGGCCCAGATGCGGATGGGCAAACGCTGGTATGACGGCACCGCCGACGCCATCTACCAGAACCTCGGCTTTATCGAGCGGGCCGAACCGGATCATGTCTGCATCTTCGGCTCCGACCACATCTACAAGATGGATGTGAGCCAGATGGTCACCTTCCACAAGCAGAAGAACGCCGCCATGACGGTCGCGGCACTTCGTATGCCCATCGAAGAGGCCAGCGCCTTCGGGGTGATCGAGGTCGATACCGAAGGGCGGATGATCGGCTTTCAGGAAAAGCCGAAGCAGCCCAAGCACATTCCCGGCGATCCGGCCCAGGCGCTGGTCTCCATGGGCAACTACATCTTCGAGACCGATGCGCTCTGCCGCGAGTTGAAGCGGGATGCCGCCGAGGAGAACTCCAGCCACGACTTTGGCAAGGATGTGATCCCGAGCCTCTATCCACGTGCCCCCGTCTATGTCTATGACTACAGCACCAACGTCATCCCCGGCGAGAAACCGCACGTCTACTGGCGGGATGTGGGCACCCTCGACTCTTATTGGCAAGCGCACATGGACCTGGTGGCCGACAATCCCCCCTTCTCCCTCTATAACCGCAAGTGGCCCCTGCACACCCACTATCCGGCGCTGCCACCGGCCACCTTCATCGACAGCGACGAGTGCAAGGTGAAGATCGCCAACTCGCTGATCTCCGCCGGTTGCTTCATTCAGGGCAGCCAGATCCAGCGATCTATCCTTGGTTTCCGCTGCAATATCGGCGCGTGCAGCCATATCAGTGAATCCGTGTTGCTGGGGGATGTGAAGATTGGCGAAGGCTGCTCCATCCGGCGCGCGATCATTGATAAAAACGTTGAAATTGCGCCAGGCACCGTTATCGGTGAAAATCTGGACCACGATAGAGAGCGATTTACCGTATCCGAAGGCGGTATCGTGGTGGTACCTAAGGGAGCAAGAGTTGGCTATTAACCCACTGAAAATCCTGTTTGTTGCCTCGGAAGTTGAGGGGCTGGTCAAGACCGGGGGCCTGGCCGATGTCGCCAGAGCCCTGCCGATGTACCTGGCCCAGAAGGGACATGATGTCAGGATCATGCTCCCCTTCTACAAGACGATAAAGCGACGGGATGAGGCCAGACTGGTGGCGTCACGCTGGTTGCCAACCCACCCTGGGCTGCCGGATATCGGTTATCGCATCTACCAGATGGAGCTGGATGACGTCTGCGTCTATCTGCTCGACTGCCCGCAATATTTCGATCGTCCCCAGCTCTACGCCGAGAACAATCAGGCCTATCCGGATAATGGCGAGCGCTTTGCCTTCTTCTCGGCCGCGGCCCTCCATGCCTGCGAGCAGCTTGGCTTTGCCCCGGATATCGCCCACTGCAATGACTGGCACACCGGCCTGCTGCCACTGCTGCTGAAAACCCGTCACGCCCACAACCCCTTCTTCCAGCAGACCCGCAGCGTGATCAGCATTCACAACGCGGCGTTTCAGGGGGTGTTTGGCCGCGAGCAGTTCTGGGCCATGCCCGAGATCGCCGACTACGAACGCCGCATCAACTACGACTACGGCCACGTCAATCTGCTCAAATGCGGGGTGCTCTACGCCGACAAGATCAATGCGGTCAGCCCCAACTATGCCCAGGAGCTGCTGACTCACCTCGGCGCCCACGGCATGGCGCATATCTTCCAGCAGCGGGCGGCGGATCTCTGCGGCATCCTCAACGGCTGCGACTACAAGGACTGGGATCCGGAGTTCGACGAATTCCTGCCTGCGACCTACAGCATCGACAACATGGCTGGCAAACAGATCTGCAAAGAGAGCCTGCAACAGGAAGCGGGGCTGGCCGTGGCGGACTTGCCCATCTACGGCATGGTTTGCCGCCTGACCGAGCAAAAGGGCGTTCCCCTGCTGCTCCCTGCGCTGGAGAAATTCCTCCACCATCAGGTACAAGTGGTGATCGTCGGCTCTGGCGATCCTGCGCTCGCCACGCAACTGCAAACCATGGCCCGGGATTATCCGGGCAAGCTCGCCTTCATCAACACCTATGACGATCGGCTGGCTCATCTGGTCGAAGCCGGTGCCGACTTTTTCCTGATGCCCTCGCTGTTCGAGCCTTGCGGCCTCAACCAGATGTACAGTCTCGCCTATGGCACCCTGCCACTGGTGCGGGCCGTGGGTGGTCTGAAAGATACCGTGGTGGATTGGGATGCCGATCCCGAGCATGCCACCGGCTTCTGCTTCAACGATCCGACTGCCGCCATCCTGCTCGATACCATGCGCCGCAGCCTGCTCTATTTCCTGCAGGACAAAGAGCGTTTTGCCAAGGTGCAGCGCAATGCCATGAGCACCCGCTTCAACTGGCCTGACTCGGTCACCCAGTATGAACGGATGTATCAGAGCGCATTGGGCCGTTACTGAACGCCAAACGTCAGCTGATTGCTGAAGTTTTGTACCCTTGGCGCCACTTTGGGCGTCAACAGCGAAAAAAGTCCCCTTTGGCTGTTGACGCTCCCCCAAAACTCTATAGAATCCCCCTCCGCAGTGATGCGAAGGTGGCGGAATTGGTAGACGCGCTAGCTTCAGGTGTTAGTGTCCCACGGATGTGAGGGTTCGAGTCCCTCTCTTCGCACCAATACTGCCATGCTGATTCAGCAGCATGTAAATCCAACTAGAAAACCCGAATGTGCGAAGGTGGCGGAATTGGTAGACGCGCTAGCTTCAGGTGTTAGTGCCCCCCGGGTGTGAGGGTTCGAGTCCCTCTCTTCGCACCATGCTTCTCCAGACAGCATGTAAATCAAAACTGGTAACACAATGTGCGAAGGTGGCGGAATTGGTAGACGCGCTAGCTTCAGGTGTTAGTGTCCCACGGATGTGAGGGTTCGAGTCCCTCTCTTCGCACCATGCTTTATCCAGACAGCATGTAAATCCAGACTGGAAACCCGAATGTGCGAAGGTGGCGGAATTGGTAGACGCGCTAGCTTCAGGTGTTAGTGCCCCCCGGGTGTGAGGGTTCGAGTCCCTCTCTTCGCACCATGATTCTGACATGTAAACACAGAGCAATGCGCTCCAACCGCATTTAAAAACCAGCTGGAGAAAATCAGTGTGCGAAGGTGGCGGAATTGGTAGACGCGCTAGCTTCAGGTGTTAGTGTCCCACGGATGTGAGGGTTCGAGTCCCTCTCTTCGCACCATTAATTACGCAAAAGGCCCATCACGAAAGTGATGGGCCTTTTGTTTTTACTCCTTGTTATGGCTATGCTTTTGACGACTCCCCGCTCATCGTCATGCCAAGGAACGCATATGATACTGGATACCGACATTCACAACTTTTACGAACATCTGGTGCTCAAGGAGATTGAGAAACAGGGGCTGCAGCAAAAGCTCAACAGCGATCAGATGGCCGACCTCTGCTGCCTCACCCTCAACCAGCTCCCCGCCCACTATATTCGCCACAATGTCGACATGATCTACTTCCTGACCGACGCCAAGCGCACCGAAATGGAAAAGCTGGTGGTCGAATCGCTCAAGGTGGCACAGCAGAAGATCAAGCAGGCTCCCGTCAAAAGCTCATAACCAGGGCTGCTGCCAGAGCAGGGTAACGATACCGGTCAACCCGGCCACTGGCAGCAAGATCAATGCGGGGCGCAATCCGGGCTCCAGCATCACCCAGGCAGCCAGCAGAAAACCGGCACTCCAGGTGCCGTACTCTTTATCCTGACCCCATGCGAGTACGGCCACCGCCACCAGCAACATCATACCCCGCAATATCCAGCGCATTGTTTTTTCCCCCACCAACAATTGATAATAATTATCATATGCATCTATTGGGGATGCAAGTGGCGTCACAGGCAAGCTTCGTATGTGGCCCTTTGTGTCAACAGGCCGCTCAAAAACGGGTTATGAGATCAACTAATTTGTGATTTTTTCAATCAAATGTGCATTTTTGCCAATTTGATGGGGCTTTAACCCGCCGGGTTTGTGGTAGATTGCGGCCTCTTTTTGGGTTGCCTCCTCGGGATCGATGTATCCACAGGACGAGAGGGAGTGACCTTGGCGAGCAAGAGTTTAGGAAGTATCTATGCAAAACCAACAAAACCACATCCGACTACCGGGCATGGCACAGGTGTTTGCCTGTCTGGCCATTTTCCTGGCCCTGGCATTCTCGTTCACCAGCGTGCTCGATCTGCCGATCCAGCTGGCGCTGTTCATCGCCTGGTTCGTCATCATGGGGCTTGGCATCAAACTCGGCCACGATTACAAATCCCTGGAGCAGGCTGCCGTTGACGGCGTTGCCAAGGGGATGGGGGCCATCCTTATCCTGGTCTCCGTCGGTGCTCTGGTCGGCACCTGGATTGCTGGCGGCATAGTCCCCAGCATCATCTACTTCGGCCTCAAGGTGATTCACCCGTCCATCTTCCTGCTGGCAACCTTGATCATCTGCTCCCTGACCTCGCTGGCCACCGGCACTTCCTGGGGCTCTGCCGCCACGGCCGGCATCGCCATGATGGGGATCGGCCACAGCCTCGGCGTGCCTGCGCCGCTGGTAGCCGGTGCCGTGCTCTCCGGCGTCTACTTCGGTGACAAGCTCTCTCCGCTCTCCGACTCAGTAGTGCTGGCTTCGACCATGTCCAACGTCGACGTGGTGGAGCATATCAAGGGGATGCTGCCCATCAGCCTGCTCTCCTATGTCATCACCGCCGTGCTGTTCACCGTGGTGGGCATGCAATATTCGGGCAACGTCAGTCTGGAGCAGGTCAATCTGGTGATGGAGGCCCTCGACAACCAGTTCAACATCACCCCGCTGGCCATCGTGCCGGTGGTACTGGTGCTGGGCCTGTTGGCCAATCGCAAGCCCGCCTTCCCGGTGATCAGCTTCGGCGCCCTGTTGGGCCTGATCTGGGCCATCGCCTTCCAGGGCATGGATCCGGTGAAAGCAATGCACTCGGCTTATAGTCCGTTTGCCATCACCTCCGGCATCGACTTTATCGACAACATTCTCGGTCGCGGCGGCATGGAGTCCATGCTGGGCTCGGTCGCGGTCATCATCTTCGGTCTCGGGTTTGGCGGCCTGCTGGAGAAGGTCGGTATTCTGGAAGTGATCGCCAGCGCCTTCGAGAAGCGCATCAATAGCGTCGGCAGCCTGACCAGCCACACCATCGGCACCGCGTTTCTGGCCAACGTGTTTGGCTCAGCCATGTATGTGTCGCTGATCCTGACCCCCAAGATCATGGCCAAAAACTACGACCGACTGGGACTGGCGCGCAAGAACCTCTCTCGCAACGCCGAGTTTGGCGGCACCCTCACCTGCGGCATGGTGCCCTGGAGCGACAACGGCATCTTCATGGCCGGGGTTCTGGGGGTGGCAACCCTCGACTACCTGCCCTACATGTGGCTGAGCTTCACCTGCATCATTGTGACCATCACCCTCGCCTACATGGGCAAGGCAGTAAACCGGATCCCGCTGGTCGCGGCGGCAAGCTCCCGCTAAGCCATCCTGAAACAACAAAGGCGCCACCAAGGCGCCTTTGTTGTTTCAGGGGGGATGCTGTTTTACCGTCCTCCCAGAGCCCACAAACAAAAACAGCCCTCGTTGCCGAGAGCCGTTTCATCAGACCGATATGCCGATCAGATGGAGAAGCTGGAGCCACAGCCACAGGTCGTGGTGGCATTGGGGTTTGTCACGGTGAAGCGTGAACCTTCCAGACCCTCGGTGTAATCCACACTGCCGCCTACCAGATATTGCAGGCTCATGGGATCGATCACCATGGTGACGCCATTCTTCTCGACTACGGTGTCCCCGTCGTTGATCTTCTCATCAAAGGTAAAGCCATACTGGAAACCGGAGCAGCCCCCACCCGTGATGTATACCCGCAGCTTCAGCTCGGGATTCTCTTCCTCGGTGATCAGGTTCTTCACCTTATTGGCCGCCGCATCCGTCATCTGGATGGGCAGCGGGGCTTCTGCTACTGCACTCATTACTGACCTCACAACCATTAGATCCACAAACATGGAAACCGCGAAATTATCCAATACCCGACCATTCAGTTCAAGTATTCACCACGTTTAACCGGCCGCGGGAACCGGAGCAGGCGGCGCGGCGACCAGCGGCTTGATCACCTCGCCCCACTCAACCAGCAGCTCTTGCGCCGGTTGCCTGCCATCCTTGTTGATGGTGACACGGATCCGATCCGGCACAAAGCCTTCCGGCAACTGCCAATTCCCTTCCAGCAGCTGGAAATAACGCAGGGCATAACGCCACTCGCTCACCTTCATCCCGAGATCGCGGCCGGTTAGCGTCTTCGGCTTGTCAGCCAGACTCCCCTCGACCCGGATCTGCACCTGACCACGAAACAGCTCCCGCTTCTTGGCGGGCTGGGTCAGGGCGAGACGATAGTGGTAGCGACCGGGAATGCTGGTCTCCTGCAGAGTCAGGTTGTCGATCACTACCCCCACCTGTTCGCCGGAGGGACGCATGATCCGCTCGAAAAAGGCCAGCTGGCGCTTGAGCTCCTGCACCTGCGCCTCCTGACTCTTCAGGGTGGTCTGCAACTGCTCGAAGGCCGCTTTCTGGGTCGCCAGCTGGGTATCTTTCACCCCCAATTCGGTCTTGAGCTGGCCGATGGCCTTGCCCTGACGATCCAGCGTCTCCTGCTGTACCACCAACAGACTGCTCTGGGCCAGCTCCTGACGGTTCCCGACAAAGTAACCAATGAGCCCGCCAACGGCTAACACGACCAATAACTTCAATAGATTGGACATAGCCCCTCATCCCGTTATCACGCCATTTACGGCAGCGCCTCTCCCTTCACTATACCGCCCTGACCGAGGCCAAAGGCGATAAAGGGAAAAATTAACTGGCCGTGGCGCTGCCATCACCCCGCTTTTGACGCGCGGCGAGCCGTAAAGTTCGCTCCAGGATCTGGGAATAGATGGGCCGGCCACCCAGCCACTGGGCAACCAGAGTCGCACCGACCGTAGTGATCATCATCGGCAGGATCAGCTGATAGTTGTCGGTCATCTCGGTGACCAGCACGATACCCGTGATGGGGGCACGCACGGTGGCAGCAAACAGCGCCCCCATTCCGGCGATGGCAAAGGCGCCGGGCTCGATGCCAAGCTCCGGAAACGCCGCATGAAACAGATGGCCAAACACCACGCCAAACAGGGTGCCCAACGCCAGGGTTGGCGCAAACACCCCGCCCGGGGCACCGGAGCAGAAGCTGATGAGGGTCGCAACCAGCCGCACCGAGAAGATAAGGAACAGGGTCGCCATCGCATACTCGTCCCCCATCAGATGGGGAATAAGCTCGGTGCCGCCCCCCGTCACCGCGGGGGCAAACAGCGACAGCACACCAAACGTTCCGGCGACCAGCATGCCGATGGCCACGAAACGGTGGCGCTTGTTCTGATGCAGCGCCAAATAGCCATCCTGACAGGCCAGCACCAGCTTGTTGAAAACAAAGCCCAATACGCCGAAGGTGGCCCCCATAAAGAGGAACAGCCAGAGCGCCTTGAGGGCTGGCGCATCGTAGTGGGGCAGGGTGATCACCGCCCCCTGCCCTTTCATGTTCTGCAACATCAGGGTCGCCATGATGGCGGAGATCCCCACCGCCTTGATGGCAAGAAAGGAGTAACGAAACTGCGGCCGCATCTCCTCCATCACGAACAGGATGCCCGCCAGCGGCGCATTGAAGGCAGCTGCCAGACCGCCCGCCGCACCGGCGGCCAGCAGGGCGTGGCCATGCTCCTTGGGCAGCCGGAAGATATCCGCCACCATCTTGCCGAGGTTGCCGCCGATCTGTACCGAAGGCCCCTCCCTCCCCAGCACCATGCCGGAGCTCAGGGTGCAGATGCCGCCGAAGAACTTGACCGGCAACACTCGCCACCACCGTACCGGGCGCAGATCATCCATCGCCCCCTCGATCTCGGGAATGCCGGAGCCCCCTGCTTCCGGGGCAAAGGTATGAGTGAGGAAGTAGCCGACAAATCCCAACAAGGCGCTAAAGCCAAAGCCAAGCAGACCGAGCTGCCACCAGGGACGGTCTGCCAGCAAGGCGATACGTTGTTCTGCCAGCCAGTGGACACCAGATTCGAACAGACCGCACACCAGTCCGGCCAGGGTGCCGACCAGCGCAGCCAGCAACAGAACCAGCAAGGGCATCTTGTCTTGCCGGATAATGCGGGAAAGCGGCCCCCGCGCAGAGGTATCGGCTTCAGAGGAGAGAGCTTGTTGCGCCATCTTGTTACACCAACTTGGAAAAACCATATCGTCAGCTAGCTGAGATCAGGATCACCCGGCGCGTTGCTCGGCTGCCCAGGGCTGGGGCTTTCTGCTATAGTCGGCCCGTTAAATTTTTGTCACGGGAGCAGACCGAGAGTCCGGGTGGCGAGAGCGCAAAGCATACTCCTGATGCTCCGGCCTGCCGAGTCTCAATCGGCTGCAATCCCTTGTGTGACGACCAAAATCCCATTAAGGATGATCCATGTCAAAATCAGATCAGCTGTTTGAACAGGCCCGCCAGACCATTCCGGGTGGCGTCAACTCACCGGTCCGCGCCTTCAATGGGGTCGGCGGCACGCCCCGCTTCATCGATCACGCCGATGGCGCCTATCTCTATGATGTGGATGGTCAGGCCTACGTGGATTACATCGGCTCCTGGGGCCCCATGCTGCTGGGTCACAACCACCCGGCCATCAAGGCCGCCGTCATCAAGGCCGTTGAGAAAGGGCTGAGCTACGGTGCGCCGACCGAGATCGAAGTGCTGATGGCCGAGAAAGTGCGCCAAATCGTCCCCTCCATGGAGCAGGTGCGGATGGTCAACTCCGGCACCGAAGCCACCATGAGCGCCATCCGGCTGGCCCGTGGCTACACCGGCCGCGACAAGATCGTCAAATTCGAGGGCTGCTACCACGGCCACGCCGACTCCCTGCTGGTCAAGGCCGGTTCCGGCGCCCTGACTCTGGGTCAACCGAACAGCCCGGGCGTTCCAGCCGATTTCGCCAAACACACCCTGACCTGCGTCTTCAACGATCTGGATTCGGTGCGTGAAGCCTTCACCCAGTACGGCAGCGAAATCGCCTGTATCATCGTCGAGCCGGTCGCAGGCAACATGAACTGCATCCCGCCGGTCCCCGGCTTCCTGGAAGGGCTGCGCGCCATCTGTGACGAGTTCGGTGCCCTGCTGATCCTGGACGAGGTGATGACTGGCTTCCGCGTCTCCCTGCGCGGTGCTCAGGGTCACTACAACATCGACCCGGATCTCACCACCCTCGGCAAGATCATCGGTGCTGGCATGCCTGTTGGCGCCTTCGGCGGCAAGAAGAAGGTGATGCAACACATCGCACCGACCGGCCCTGTCTATCAGGCGGGTACTCTCTCCGGTAACCCGGTGGCCATGGCAGCCGGTCTGACCATGCTGGATCTGCTGCTGGAGCCGGGTCTCTATGAGCAGCTGAGCGCCAAGACTGCGCGGGTTGCAGAAGGGCTGAAAGCGGCCGCCACCAAACACGGTATCCCGCTCGCCATCAACTATGTGGGCGGCATGTTCGGCTTCTTCTTCACCGACGAGCCCGAAATCACCCGCTACGAGCAGGTTACTCGCTGCGATATGGAACGCTTCAAGCGCTTCTACCATCTCATGCTGGAAGAGGGTGTCTATCTGGCGCCGAGCGCCTACGAGGCGGGCTTCCTGTCACTGGCTCACGGCGACAAGGAGATCGAACATACCTTGGCTGCCGCCGAGCGCAGCTTCGCCAAGCTGGCTGGCTAAATCGCCGCTGGTTGTCGCAAAGGGCCCGTCATGGGCCCTTTTCTATTGCAGTGCCTTCATCACCAGACAGGGCATCGATACGCCCATTTCTGGTGCATTCCCTCTTCGTCACTCACCAATTTGTCATCCTCTGGTGCAACTTGCCCTACCATCCCTGTCATAAAGCAGGCCCACAATTTGCACATTCACCACAAGAGCCCACGTCACCGAGGTCCATATGGCAGAGATGAGCCCCATCGATGTGCTGCGGCGCTATCAGGAGTATCAGGAGGAGTTGACCCCGCTACTGCAGGGGCTGCTCAGCGCCCCCCTTGTCTCGCTCAAGGGGTATCCCTTTGTCGTCAGCATTGAGCATTATCAGGGGCCGATGTGCATCCAGCCTGCGGCACCGGCCGCCCATAACCGGTTGCACCTTATCGTGCAGGGGCAAGGACGAGA
Source organism: Aeromonas sp. Lyrl_2 (assembly GCF_051948815.1). Taxonomy (NCBI): domain Bacteria; kingdom Pseudomonadati; phylum Pseudomonadota; class Gammaproteobacteria; order Aeromonadales; family Aeromonadaceae; genus Aeromonas; species Aeromonas sp. Lyrl_2. Next base: position 3,360 of record NZ_JAYJLJ010000018.1, on the reverse strand, counting down.
GATCACCGTCTGTCTGAATCAGCTGATTGGCTGGTTGATGGGGGACAGGGAGCGCCGCCGCGCCATGCCCTGGTTCAAGGCAGTCTATGTGGTGCTCAGCATGGCGCTGTTTCTCATCGTCACCACCCTGATCTGGCACGGGCTGGAGCAGCTCTACCAGCTATTGTGCGGCGAGCAGCAGAACCAGCTCGGCGCCTTTAGCGCCATCATCTTCCTGACACTGGCACTGGCGGTGTTCGATCTGGGCAAGACCATTCTGGAAGAGGAGGTACTGCTGCATAAGGATATCTTCCGCCACAGTGCCATTCGCCGCACCATCACCCGCTTTATCGCCGCCATTCTGATCGCGGTCTCCATCGAGGGACTGTTGCTGCTGTTCAAGGGTTCGCTCGGCCAGAGCGAGCTGCTCTGGCCTGCGGTCGGGGTGATGGGGTGTGCGGTGGGTTTGCTGCTGGCACTTGGCCTCTATGTCTTTCTGGGAGCCAAGGCCGAAGCGGCACTGGTACAGGCTAGCCTGCGCTCTCCACCGTCAGTTGCACAGGGGAGCGACGCGCCGCCCGCCAGGAGGCGTACATGGTCCAGGAGGTATAGATGACGATAAAGGCAACCAGCCACTTCAGCATCTCCATATCCATGGATTTGACCAGCATGGCGGCCAGCACCACACCGATGGGGCCGAAGATGGCTACCGCCAGCACCGCCTTGGCATCAAACGCCCCTTTGCGGATAAAGGTGCCTGCGGAGAAAACGCTAAGCACGGCGGTGGAGCCCATCATGATGGGAAACGCCGCCAGCGGATTCATCCCCAGCAGATAAACCAGCGTCATGCAGGGAGCAAACAGGCCGATACCGACATTCATCAGCACTCCGAAGATGAAGTTGCCGAGCAGGGCGATCGCCAACTTGTAGCCGCTGAGTCCCATTGCATCGCCGCCTACAGGGAAAAGACCCAGCAGACCGGCAAAGATAAGCCCTGCGACGACCAGCAAGGAGATTGCCATCACCAACCGGATGGTCTGCCGATCAAATGAGGCCACATGGCGAGCGCCCCAGGCCGCGCCAGCTGCGGCGGCCATCATCATGCTGATCAGCGTCAGCGGATCCACCGCGACCGCGCCGACAAAGATCAGCGACTGAGTCACGGTCGGCAGCACACACTGCCCATTGAGGGTACCCGGCAGCACTCGATCATCGATCAGCTTGAACTGCTTGTAGCAGGCGGTCTTTACCGCAAAGCTGCCCACCCCCAGGGTATCGAGGAAGTTGGCAACCCCACCGATCAACGCCACCGGCCAGAAGGGGGTCGCCTCAAAGGCTCCACTCTGCTTCTTCCGCCAGCAGGCTTGCACCAGCATAAAGATGAATACGATGCCTCCGGCTATAAAAACCAGCCGTAAAATATCAACTAACATAGGGGTTTCTCCTGCAACGGGCGGCGATTCTAAGGCAAGCAGCAGAAAAAATCTTGACCGGAATTAAGCAATGCTCACGACACGCATCTGCGAGGCGAAATATTTATCAATAGACTCCGAACGACTCTGCTAATACTTGTTACTGAGGCCAGCAGGCCGGGTCCTGAGCACGTTGTTATGGTCCTTTCGCGACGACCACTTGTGCCAAAGGACATAATAAAAAAGAGGGCCGGTAGTGATACCGACCCTCTTTCTTTATATAGCCGGGGCGCAGGGGCCTCGACCATGACAACTGCTTATTGAATGCTCTTGCCGGCACGCACGTCCTTGATGAACCCCTTCAGGCTGGCCAGATCACGGGGGGCACCGCGCAGGATCTGATCACCGATGATGAAGGCCGGAGTACCGGAGATACCGAGCGCTTCAGCCAGCGCACGGTTGGTACCGAGGTTCTGGTCAATGCTGCCATCCTTGATCTTGGCTTCCACCTTGCTCCAGTCAACACCAGCCGCCACAGCCAACTGCTTGACCTGTGCTTCATCAGCGAGCGGGCCCTGATGGGTATAGAGCTTCTCATGGAAAGCTTGGTACTTGTCGGGCTGACCCAACTGAACGGCCAGTGCGGCACGGGCAGCGAAGTAGGAGGACTCGCTCAGAATGGGGAACTGCTTGTAGATGTAACGGATGTCTTTGTCTTCCGCCATCAGCTGCTTGACCAGCGGATGGGCCCGTTTGCAGTAACCGCAGTTGTAATCGAAAAACTCCACAATGGTCAGCGATGCCTTCGGATTCCCCATCTCGGGATCCTGATTGGCATAAAGCTGCTTGGAGTGAGCCTTGATCAGCGCCTTGTCACTCTCGGCCTGCTGGCTCTCCTGCTTGGCACGCAGGGCATTGGACATCTCGACTAGGATCTCGGGGTTCTTGACCAGATAGTCGCGAACGATTTGTTCGACATCGCTTTTGGTCAGCTCGCTTGCATGTACCGGCGTCGCCAGCAGGGTCACACCAGCCAGCGCGCAAAACAGGGCATTTTTAATAGTCATAACGTTATCTTGCAGAGGATATGATAAAGGCCACTATAGTGGTTGAGTCTGTTTTCAAGTCAAGTTATCTGGCCAAAAAAGCGCTTGATACGCTCTGATTGCCACTTTTTCATGTCATTTAGCGCAATTAACCAGCAATCGAACCGGACGGGGATTTACAAGCCGGATCAGCATGGTAATATTCGCCGCACTGCTGCGGAGGGGTGGCAGAGCGGCTGAATGCACCGGTCTTGAAAACCGGCGATGGGCGACCATCCGTGGGTTCAAATCCCACCTCCTCCGCCATTTATACCGAGCCCATGCAACCATGTTGCGTGGGCTTTTTATTTGCCTGCGATTTGCCACTCCCCATAGCACTCAGCAAATCAGCCTCCTTCATCACCCTCCTTAATCTTCACTCCTGCAGGCTCAATAACTACCAGAAAATCCCCCATCAACCTCGAACCTCTGCGTTCCTGCGAGCATCCCTTCCCATTTCCTTATTGCCCCAAACAACAACGACCCAACGCAGCGACCACGGCTCCAGCATGTTGGTACCGCCAATAACCCCTCTTCGGAATAAAGTCATAGCCGGTTAACACAGTCACAGAAAAGCAGGGACGATGGGGTTTCGGCTTAAAAAGAGGGGACGGCTAACTCAGGAAGCATAGAGCCCAAGCAAGAGCTCATGACGTATAAACGATCATGGGATTCACGGGTTATGACGGCACCAGAGCAGCCATACAGAGCAACTGCTTTACATGAAGAAAGAGTTAAAGCGTAACATCAGGCTATTCGTTGAACTGAAAGGCAACAGCGAGTAGCAATAAAAACCGATGAAAGGAATAGGTCAGGTCAAATATCAGACTATTTAATAAATTGCAGCCAATAAAAAACCCCGCTCGATGAGCGGGGTTTCTTGT